>DAOUVF010000066.1 GCA_030667765.1 Bacteroides sp. | reverse complement strand
GGAGCCGTATCTGGTTAAATACCATCTTTACATTCACTGGTGTGCCAAAGAAGCCCTGTACAAGATCTGTGACAAACAATACATTAATTTTAAAAAGAATCTGAGGATTGATCCGTTTATTCCGGCTGACAAGGGTGAGATCACCGGAACGGTTGACAACATAAAGGGTACTGATACGTACCAGCTAAGTTATATGCGGATGGATGATTATATCACAGTATGGTGCTATAAATAACTAAAAATGATTTACGCGGATATACTAACCAAGCTCAAGACAAGGAAACTATTTGCCATCCTGGTGGATCCGGACAAGCATGATGAGGAATCATTGCAACAGTTGGCCGGCCTGACAAATGACTCTGTAATTGATTTCATCCTGGTGGGCGGCAGCCTTGTTTCAGGTTCCGTTGATGAAACGGTATATGCATTAAAAGGGAAAACAAACCTGCCCATCCTCCTGTTTCCCGGGAACGTCCTGCAGATCAGTCCCCATGCAGACGCTATTCTGTTCTTAAGCCTTATATCCGGCCGGAATCCGGAATTCCTCATTGGCAACCATGTCATCGCAGCCCCCGTGCTGAAAAAAATAAATCTCGAGATCATCCCTACCGCTTATATACTTATTGAAAACGGGCGTACAACGGCTGTTGAATATGTCAGTAATACCAAACCCATACCGGCAGACAAAATTGATCTGACAGTAGCAACCGCCATGGCCGGAGAGATGCTGGGACATAAAATGCTTTACCTGGAAGCTGGCAGCGGTGCCCTCAATCCAGTTAATTCAGACATGATCAGAGAGGTGAAGAAAAATACCGGTATACCATTGATCGTAGGCGGAGGCATTCATACAACAGAACAGGTCAGGCAGATTTATGATGCCGGAGCTGACATCATTGTGGTCGGATCTGTTGCGGAGGACAATACTGAGGAATTCACCTCCCTGCTGGAATTTGTAAAAGATCTCAGAAAGCAGTGATACACAGGGGGTCACTGCACAAGTTCCAGGATGATATCCCCTGTGGAAACGTTTGGACGTGAAATTTCCAGGAAATAGGATATCGTGGGTGCAATATCAATCATTTTTACCGGGCGGATCAAAGAAGATCTCTTGATCTTCCAGCCGTAAAAGATCAATGGCACATGATTGTCACCCAGGTATGATGAGTGATAGGAATTCCCATCATCTTTCTCCAGCCATCCGGGGGCCAGGTTAATAATCACATCCCCGGACCTTTTCTGGTGATATCCGTTTTGCATCTTATGAAAGATCCCTTCAGAGAAATTGGATGTCTGGAGGGTATATGAGGTAACTGCATTGGATACGCCGGTAAACTGTATCAGGAACTGTGCCGTACGATCCTGGATCTCCTGGTAGGTAATTCCTGAGGTTTCAATCAATTCGTGGTTCAAATAGATCTGCTGCCCGTAATAATACTTCACCCAGTCCCCTCGCCCATAGATGGCATTCAGGTAACTGCCCAGCAATGCCAGGGAACTCTGCGGGTTAAAATCACCGGAAGGTATCTTATGATAGGTCAGGTAGGCAGGCTGATGAGCCAGGCCATGATCGGAAGTCAGGATAAACAGGGTGTTTTGTTCACCCACCTGGTCGTCGATAAAGTTTATGAAATGTGCGAGTTCCTGATCCAGCCGCAGCATGGCATCCTGCATTTCAACTGAATTTGAGCCAAAGTATTTTCCGATGTATTCATTGGCTGAAAACCCGATGGAGAGATAATCGGTATAGTCATCCTGTCCCAGTTCTTCGTTGATTACTACTGCCGTTGCAAAATCCCGCGTGAAAACATTCCCATATGGTGTATATTTCAGGACCCTGAAATTCCGTTGATTCCGTTTTGGTTTACTGATCTTTTCAAGGTCATAGGGAAAAACCGTCCTCCCTTCAATCCCGGTTTCAAATTCACTGGTATCGGAGGTGCTCTCTGTATATTCAGACAATGGCAACAGGGTCTCCCAGGTCCGGTCAAGATACGATTCAGCCAGGTTTTTTTCATTGAACTGCCGGACCCATCCAGGCAATGAATCCATGTAATAGCTGCTACTTATCCAATGACCAGACAGGTTATCATACCAGAATGCATAATTGGCCGAATGTCCTGCCGATAAAACGGCAGCATTATTGTCCAGTGCAAGGCCTATTACTTTTGACTTGAAATTCGAAGAGAGACGGATCTCATCCCCAATGGTCGATGCCAGCATCTGTTTCGGAGAGAACTGTCCTGATTCAAAATTGCCTCCGACTGTTCTGGTTTTATCATCAGCCACACAGTATACCACTTCTTCCTGGAGATTATTATACCAGTTATTGGAAATGATACCATGATGCGACGGCGGTGCCCCTGAAGCAATGGTGGCATGTCCCACCGCTGTTTCATTGATCAGGTAATCATAGGCCGCATTTTTGCAGAAAGTCCCTGATATTACCAGCCTCTTTATCCCTTCCTCGCCGAACTTATCCCAGTATCGGTGGATAAAATCGTACCGCATCTGATCAACCACCATGCAGACTATCAGTTTTGGTTTTTCTGAAGGGATGCGGCTGTGATTTTGGGGAAAGACCGTGGATGGAATTAGAATCAGGGAATTAACAATGGCAACAAAAAAGAGATTTTTCATATCACAATACTGCGAAAAATAAGATCAACAATCTGCTAAATAACGGGCAAAGGTACGTTTTTATTTCTATTGGATTTTATAGATCTTCCTGGTAATTGTTGATGCCGGGGAAATGAACCGGAGGATATAAACACCCTGATCAAGCCCATTGGCATCGAGCCGGTAACTGTATTTGCCTGCCATCTCATGGATACGCCGTTCATCGAAAACCAATCTTCCTTTCAGATCATACAACCTGATACGGTACCTGCCAGGTATCCTGGCTGTATATGAAATTAATGAACGGTGTTTGAACGGATTGGTATAAATATCAAGCCTGTCCAGGTCGGGTATGCTTGTCCCTGTTTGAACAAGTTGAATGTTAACCCGGGTAGCCCTGTCATTTTCAACTGTCACATCCCTTACTAATATCGTATCATAGCCGGGAGCCGACACTTCCAGGTTCCAGGTACCCGGGCTTACCAGCCTGGCAAAATAACCCGTAGCCTTATTACTGACAGAGTATGATCTCTCCTTCTCATGATCCTGCACCCGGACAACCGCCTCTACCGGTTCGCCATTTGCCTTATCCCTTACCGTTCCCTGTATACCGAACAGGCTGTTTTCCATGTACTGCAGCATAGAAGGGTAGTTATAATGCCAGAAATAAGGCAGTTCCTCCGGTCGGGGGAATTTTTGATTACTGACCTCCAGGGTCACTTCCCTGCCATGAAGAAAGTAGGTGACGTAATCCATCCTGCCTCCTTTGATAGCGTACCATTCCCAGCCAACGACTACCCCATCGTCAAAGCTCGACATGTACAGGACAGGGTAGGCTCTCTGCTGGGCGGTATCGGCATATTTATGGCCTGCCCATTTGAACCAGGCATCATCCACATGATTATGACTAAAAGCGTCCCATGGATAATCCACCACCTCTATCCCACCATGGAAATTGGCTGAGATCACAGGGTGTATACTGTCCATGAACTGCATCTGGGCCAGGTTTTCCGGCTGGTATTCCATACCATCAGGATGTTCAATGCCATCAATGCCGGGGAAATTCCTGTTAAGATCCGCATAATTCAGGTTGAAGCGTCTTGGCATGCTGATTTTGTCATCGCCGTTCCAGTAGGTACCATCAGGATTGGCCAGGGGGTTGATCCATATCTCCACATTGTCGACCAGGCGGGTTACCAGGGAGTCTTTGCCATAATTAGCCAGCAAATGATCTGCCAATCTTAGCAGGAGTATATAGCCTGTTGTCTCATCTCCATGCATGGTGGATGAATAATAGAAGACTGGTTCGGGTTCCTTCACATCCGGCCGGCGGGTAATTTTAATGGCCAGGATGTCTCTTCCGTCGACACTCTTTCCAAGGGTTTGCAGCCTGCATATGTCAGGATAATCAGCATGAAAACCAAGCATCATATTGACATAGTCACCATGGCCGGGGTAGCTGTCCCAGTCCCCCGGAAACACCCCGTCACTCTTCCTGTACGGGACATCCCTGCGTACATCAATGATCCTGAATGGGATGCCGCGACTTACAATTTTACCGAAGCCGGACTGGTTGGCGTATATCCTGTAGCCATCCCTTAACTTCCGGTCCAGCGATATCCACCGGGAAAGTTCCTCAAGGTCGGAATTGCTTTCAGGATATATTTCAAGGACGATTTCCCCTCTCTCCTCCAGGATCTCACAGGCCAGTTGTTCCATATCCTGGCCGGTAACCTCCTGGGCCATTAGTGTGGAACCGGATATGGAAAACAACAGAAAAAATGCTCCACCCGGTATGATATTCTTCAATGTCCCGTTAAACATTAAAACGAACGTATATTACATCTCCATCAATCACGATATACTGTTTCCCTTCCACGGCCAGTTTACCCGCATCGCGGCAGGCACTTTCAGAGCCCAGATCGATATAATCCTGGTATTTGATCACCTCTGCCCTGATAAAACCCCTTTCCATGTCCGAATGGATAGCACCGGCTGCCTGGGGGGCAGTGGACCCCCGCCTGGTGGTCCAGGCCCGTACCTCTTTCGGTCCGGCAGTAAAAAAAGAGATCAGGTTGAGCATGTTATATGCGGAACGGACCAACCTGTTCACTCCGGGCTCCTCCAGTCCGGCATCCTGCAGAAAAGCCTTCCGGTCATCCGGATCCTCCAGTTCAGCAATATCTGATTCCAGTCCGGCTGCAATCACCAGTATCTCGTTCTCCTGTCCCACAAGAGCCTCACGGACCCTGTCGACATAAGCATTTCCGGATATTGCAGAGGCCTCATCAACATTGCAGACAAATATCACCGGTTTGGCCGTAAGCAGGAACAGGTCATAGAAGTATTTTTTATCCCCGGAATCAATACCGGCTGTTCTCACCGATTGAAAAGATTCCAGATGCTCTTTAACAGCCCCTAAAACCTCCAAACCTTTTTTAGCATCCTTCTCCCCGGCCCTGGCTGCTTTCTCGAGCTTTTCCATTCTTTTTTCCACCGATTCGAGATCCTTGACCTGCAATTCCAGATCAATGGTCTCCATATCCCTGACGGGATCCACTGTGCCATCTATATGCGGAAGCTGATCATCATCGAAACATCTTAATACGTGGATCAATGCATCTGTATTGCGAATATCTCCCAGGAACTGGTTCCCTATCCCTTCCCCGTGGCTGGAGCCCTTGATAAGTCCGGGAATATCCACTATCTCCACCGTAGCCTGTGTGGTTTTCTGGGGTTGGACGATCGCTGACAGCTTCTCCAGCCTCGGATCCGGCACGCTGATGATCCCAAGATTGGATTTGTTCGAACTGAAAGCAAAACTTGAAGATTCAGCACGTGTATTTGAGATACAGTTAAACAGGGTTGTTTTTCCTGTATTGGTGATGCCGATGATGCCGCAGTTCAATGCCATATTTTTCTGTAAAGATACAAATGTGAATAAAATAAAAATCTTAAATTTAAGGCTTGTTTTCAGAACCAAATAACTTAAAGCGAATATGAACAAAAAGATTTTATTGAAAACTGCGGATAACATCCGTATCCTTTCAGCTGCCATGGTGGAAAAAGCCAATTCAGGCCATCCCGGGGGAGCCATGGGGGGAGCTGATTTTGTAAGTGTATTGTTTTCCGAGTTCCTGAGATTTGATCCGGAGGATATGTCCTGGCCCAACCGCGACAGGTTTTTCCTGGATCCAGGCCACATGTCCCCCATGCTTTACTCAGTACTGTCACTGGTCAATGCTTTCAGCATGGATGACCTGCAGCAATTCAGGCAGTGGGGGAGTCCCACTCCCGGCCACCCGGAACTAAATGTAAAAAGGGGTGTCGAGAACACTTCAGGTCCCCTTGGCCAGGGCCATGCTATAGCAATAGGCGCTGCAATAGCCGAAAGGTTCCTTTGCCAGCGTTTCGGAGAATGGATGGCACATGACATATATACCTTTATTTCAGACGGGGGCATACAGGAAGAGATCTCCCAGGGTGCAGGCCGGCTGGCAGGATACCTGGGCCTCCATAACCTGGTCATGTTCTATGATTCCAATGATATCCAGCTGTCGACTAAAACAGAGGCCGTAACCACAGAAAACACAGCAAAAAAATATGAATCCTGGGGATGGAAGGTCAAAACCATTGAAGGTAATAATATCGGACAGATCTACCAGGCTCTGGCAGAAGCCAGGGATGAGAAGGAAAAACCATTCCTGATAATTGGCAAAACCATCATGGGCAAGGGGGCCGTTACCGAATCCGGTGATCCTTTCGAGGGACAGGTATCGACTCACGGTATGCCGCTTGGAAGCGCGGGTGCTTCCCTGGATAAATCCATTGAGAACCTTGGCGGCAATCCGGGGAATGCATTCCATATCTTTCCCGATGTAAAGGAGCATTATAAAAATGTGTTGAAGGGAAAAGCTGCCGATGTGAAACAACGTAAAGAAGCTCAGGCTGCCTGGGAAAAGGAGAACCCGGCACTGGCAAAAAAACTTGCCGGTTTCATATCGAATGATTTGCCTTCTATCGATTTCTCACAAATAGTTCAGAAAGAAAACGCTGCTTCGCGGGGCGCTTCAGGTACGGTACTATCCCATTTTGCCGGAAAAGTGGAAAATATGATCGTTGCATCTGCTGACCTGTCCAACTCTGACAAGACGGATGGTTTTCTTAAAAATTCCAAAGCATTCAGCAGGCATGATTTCAGTGGTGCCTTTCTGCAGGTGGGTGTTGCGGAGCTGACTATGGCAGCCGTCGCCAACGGATTGGCACTTCATGGCGGGATCATCCCGGTATGTGCCACATTCTTTGTCTTTTCTGATTACATGAAACCGGCAGTAAGGATGGCAGCATTGATGCAACTGCCTGTTAAATATGTATGGACCCACGATGCATTCCGGGTCGGTGAGGACGGGCCTACACACCAGCCAGTGGAACAGGAAGCACAGATCAGGCTGATGGAACAATTATACAACCACTCCGGGAAAAGAAGTTGCCTTGTACTGAGACCGGCAGATTCAGCTGAAACCACAGTAGCCTGGAAAATGGCTATTGAAAACACAGAAACACCTACGGCGCTTATCCTGTCGAGGCAAAATATCAAGGATATACCAGTCATTCATGGCTCCGACCGGTATACCGATGCCCTGCAGGCGGAAAAAGGGGCCTATATTGTGCAACATTCAGCCGGTAAACCGGACCTGATCCTGATTGGAAATGGTTCGGAGGTAACCACCCTGCTCGAAGGGGCCGGTAAGCTGAACCAGGAAAAGAACCTGAATGTCCAGGTTGTTTCAGCCATATCCGAAGGCCTTTTCAGGGAGCAGGACCTGGCTTACCAGCAGGAAGTGATCCCTGATGGTATACCCGTTATGGGATTAACGGCAGGATTGCCGGTGACCCTGGCTGGACTGGTGGGTGCCAAAGGGAGGAGTCTGGGAATGGTAAGCTTTGGATATTCAGCGCCTTACAAGGTATTGGATGAAAAATTCGGCTTCACTCCTGATAATGTATTCAATGAAGCCCTGACCTACCTGGAGGAATACAAATAGGCAAGGGACAAAGCAACTATTTTTAAATATTTTAGTATAAGTATTGGTCAGATGATATTACACAAACTCCCAGATAAAAAAGCTCTGGTCAGGAGAGTGCAGTCCCTCTCTCTCATACTGTTACTCTCCATACTGCCTTCCATGCAACTGGCAGGCCAGATAGAAGAGGTGGTGGAAGGCGGATTCGTCAACACCAGGATCCTGTTCGTGTTTGACGGCTCACAGAGCATGTCGGGTTACTGGGAAAGTGATGTAAAGATCAACATCGCCAGGAATTTTCTTATCCATGTTGTCGACAGCCTGGAAACCCTGCCCAATGTACAGATGGCACTCCGGGTATACGGTCACCAGAGTCCCGTGGTACTGCAGGATTGCAGGGACACCAAACTGGAGGTAACCTTTGACATCAACAATGCACATAAGATCAGGCAAAAGCTTCGTTTCGTAAAACCCCTGGGCAATACGCCGATCGCCTATTCCCTCGAGCAATGTGCGAATGATTTCCCACCCTGTGCAGAATGCCGTAACATCGTCATACTGATCACTGATGGTATAGAAGAATGTGGAGGTGATCCCTGTGATGTTTCACTCAAACTTCAAAGCAGGGGGATTACCCTGAAACCATTTATAATCGGGATAGGGGTTGACCCGAATTTTAAAAAAACATACGATTGCGTAGGGTACTTTTTCAATGCAGCAAAAGAGGATAATTTTAAAGATGTGCTGCGGGTAGTAATAACCCAGGCCCTGAACACAACATCGGCCCAGGTCAACCTGCTCGACCAGGATCATCAGCCAACCGAAACGGATGTCAATATGACATTCTACGATGTCTTTTCCGGGAAAGTCCTTCATAATTTTGTACACACCCTCAACCATAAAGGCAATCCGGATACCCTGTATCTTGATCCATTGGTCACCTACCGGCTGGAGATCCACACCATCCCTCCCATCATTATTGACAATGTCTCGGTAACCGCCGGAAAACATACCATCATCGCTACAGATGCACCCCAGGGCCACCTGGAAGCCATAACACCTGGCCGTACACATTACCGGGATATGCAATTCATCGTCCGGCAGTATGGAAAGGCTGGAACCCTGCACTTCCAGAAAATCGATGAGATAGGGAAATACCTGGTAGGGCGTTATGATATAGAGATCCCCACCGTCCCTGCAATCCTGCTAAACGATATCGTTATAAGCCAGAGCCATACCACCACCATTGAGATCCCGCGCCCCGGCATTGTCACCTTCTTATCGCTTAATCCCGGATATGGAAGTTTGTATGAAGAAAGAAACGGCAAATTGATCAGGATCCATAACCTTGATCCCACAAAGAAGAATCAGTCCCACACCATCCAGCCCGGATCCTATACGGTGGTATTCAGGTCCAGGAATTCAAAGAATACTTTCAGTACCATATCGAAGACCTTCAGGGTCAGGGCAGGCAGCTCATCTGCCATCGAACTCTATAAATAATATATGCCGGATTAAACCTTCCATGATTATCAGCATCAAAGAAGGAAGACGGGAAATTCCGGAGATTCTCAAATTTGTTACCATTGGCCGACCAGCATGACAAGGAACTGATTCAGCGATTCCGAGAGAACCGGAATTATGCATTTAACCTGATCGTCAGAAAATACCAGGAACGTTTGTACTGGCATATCAGGAAAATGGTTATTTCCCATGATGATGCGGATGATGTATTGCAGAACACTTTTATCAAGGCCTACCAGGGACTGGAGAAATTCAGGGAGGATGCCTCACTTTTCACCTGGCTGTACCGTATAGCAACGAATGAATCACTGACTTTCCTGAAAAAAGAAAGAAGCCGGTTTTTCCAGCCCATAGGTGATTACCAGCATCAACTGGAAAGAACCCTTGTGAGTGAACCTCACTTCGATGGTGATGAATTACAGTTGAAATTACAAAAGGCCATCATCCGCCTGCCGGAAAAACAAAGGCTGGTTTTTAACATGAAATATTTTGATGAAATGAAATATGAAGATATGTCAGCCATACTGGGTACATCTGTAGGAGCCCTGAAAGCCTCCTATCACCATGCAATGAAAAAAATTAAACAGTATTTGACAGAAGATTAAACCTTTTATACATCTTTTCGTCTAACTAATTAGAGATAAACGCAATGAAAGCAAAGGAAAATATACCTGAAGAAATTCCCGGAATGTCCGGGAAAATCCCTTTCGGTGTTCCTGACAATTACTTCGACGAACTCCCTTCAAGGATACAGGAAAGGCTGTCTGAAACACCGGCCGTCTCCATTTCACGGGGTTATCCTGTCCGCCGGAGTCTTGCCCTGGCCGCCATGTTCATTGGTCTGGTCACAGTTGGTTATTTCGGCCTGAAGATGATATTGAACGGGCAGGATGCCGGGATGTTATCGGGAGATGAGGTCTCCACTGCCATCGAATATTTTGGAGACCAGTTTGATGATGATATGCTGATTGCAGCAATTGTTGAATCTGACATCAACTTTGGTCCCACAGATGTTGATAATGAAACAGATGTAATTATTGAATTTCTCTCAAGCGAAGAGATTGACTTCAACGAAATTTTAATCGATTATTAAAATGTCAGCCATGAAAT
>DAOUVF010000481.1 GCA_030667765.1 Bacteroides sp. | reverse complement strand
TTATTACTTATCAGTATTCAGGCTTCCGGACAGGATTTCATACATTCGGCCGGGATCCGCGGAGGAATAACCTCCGGGATTACCTACCGGGGATACCTGAATCCTGAACTGGCCTATGAGGGATTAATGAGTTTCCGGGGAAACGGGTGTCAATTCACCCTTTTGCGTCAACATTTTGAACCCGTCCTGTGGCATATTAGTGATGGTTTCTTTGTCACCTATGGGTACGGTGGCCACTTCGGATTTACAAACAGCCACACCCATAAGCGCTTATACAAGACCGTTCATCGCCCGGATAAAAAATTCTCACCACTTGTTGGACTTGACGGATACCTTGGCATTGAATATCATTTCCCTGGCATCCCGGTTCAGGTGGGACTGGACTATAAACCATTTTTAGAGCTATCGCTTTATGAATATTTCCAGATGAGTGCCTGGGATGTTGCATTTACGCTGAAATACAAATTCTAATACCTATAAATCATGAAAAAAGCAATTACTTTATTGATCTGTCTTTCCCTGTTTATACCCTTTGTGAATGGACAAGATGTAAAAGATTATTCCAATAATGAGTTTAAAACTATTTTTGGTGACAGGCATGTATCTCATGGCGGATATGGCTCCCTGACATTTAATTATTCACAGATTAATGGCAAGGACGCCATCCTTATGGGCGCGAGGGGCGCCTGGGTGATCGGGCATAGTTTTGCACTCGGGATTGCAGGTTATGGTTTCCTAAACGACTATTCCTATAATCCGAATCTTGCAGAGGGCCGGAATGTAAACCTTACAGGAGGATATGGTGGATTACTGATGGAACCAATTATCTTCGGGAAGTTCCCGGTTCATATTTCCATTCCAATACTGATCGGTGCAGGAGGAATAGCCTACACCTCAACCTGGAACCCCTATCCATATGATTATGAAGACTTTGACCTCTTTGTCGAAGATGCCACAGGTTTTATGGTTGTAGAACCGGGCCTGGAGCTGGAGATTAACGTTGTACGTTTCTTCAGGGTAGCCATAGGTGGTTATTATCGCTATACTTCCAAAATCACATTGTACCAAACTCCGGAAGATGTTCTTAATGGCTGGTCGGCCGGCATAACTCTTAAATTCGGAAAATTCTAAGCGGTTTCTACTATTAAAAACTTAAGTACATAACGGTGGAATCCATTTTCCGGATCTCCACTGTTATTTTATTCGCAATGAGTTGTATCTTGGGGATATGAAAGTCCAGCAAACAAATACTACCAGCCTGCAGCAACAAATTGATGCATTCTTTAATCTCTCAGCTGAAAAAATTATAACTATTGAATCCAGCTACGATTCCTCTCTGGGATCCCCGGTATTTACAGTTAATGGCAAATACACAACCCGCGGATGGACCGAATGGACAGAAGGTTTTGTATATGGATCAATGCTGCTCCAGTTTGATGCCAGCCGTGAGAATGCTTTCCTTACTATGGCCAAAAAACGGGTCCTTGATAAAATGGCCTTGCATGTTTCCCATTTCGGGGTTCATGACCATGGATTCAATAATGTTAGCACATACGGGAACCTTCTGCGGATGATGAATGAAGGTATCCTGCCCGAAAACAAATGGGAACGGGAATTCTATGCCATGGCCTTGAAACAGTCCGCCGTCATCCAGGCAAGCCGGTGGACAGAAATCCCTCATGGGGGCTTCATATACTCATTCAACGGTCCGCATTCACTTTTCATCGACACCATCCGAACTTGCAGGATACTGATCCTCGGACATAAACTGGGCCATTATGCACAAGGGGAAAAGGATGTTAAAATCAATCTCCTTGAAAGGGCAGTAAAGCATATCCTTGCCTCCGCAAAATTTGCAGTTTATTATGGGAAAGGGCGGGACAGCTATGATATAAGGGGAAGGGTGTCTCATGAATCAATATTCAATATCAACGACGGAAGCTACCGCTGTCCGAATACACAGCAGGGCTACTCCGGTTTCTCAACCTGGACCAGGGGACTGGCATGGGCGATACTCGGATTTGCCGAAGAACTTGAATTCCTGGAGTCTGTTACACAGGATGACCTGGAAGGCATAGGGGACAAAAAAGAGATCACCGCAACAATACTAAACGCAGCCAGGGCTGCATGTGATTTCTATCTCGAAAATACACCGACAGATGGTATTCCCTACTGGGATACAGGGGCACCCGGACTTGCCCGGATGGGGAACTATCTCGAAAGAACTGCGGAGCCTTATAATAATTTCGAACCCGTTGACAGTTCCGCCGCTGCAATTGCAGCACAGGGATTCATTCGCCTGGGTGAGTACCTGAAACGCCTTGGAGACAAACAGGGCAAGCTCTATTTTGACGCTGGACTGTCCATTGCAGCCACCATGTTCAGCGAACCATACCTTAGCAGCAGCAAAGACCACCAGGGATTATTACTTCATTCTATTTACCACCGCCCGAATGGCTGGGACAATATTCCGAAGGGACAAAAAATCCCCTGCGGAGAATCATCGATGTGGGGGGATTACCATGCGAGGGAGCTTGCACTTTACATCGAAAGAT
>DAOUVF010000232.1 GCA_030667765.1 Bacteroides sp. | reverse complement strand
GTATGTGGTTTATATGGTGCTTATGCAGGTAGAAGTTGTTCCTCTGCTGAATACCATGGAATTATTTCCGAAAAACCTGTTAGCTGTGCTGGTTGTCCTCGGAATGATTCTCAATGCCGTGTTTTATTGCGGTTATCCGATATTCCTGATCATCTTTGTCAAAAAAGGAGGGAAGGAATGGGACACCCTGGATACCGGCTATAAGTCCTGATACCATTAATAAACCATTAATAAATATTACAATTATGAAGAAAATCTTTTTGCACGTTCTGGCCATGTTATTCTCATTGGGAATGCTTGCACAGGAGTGGCATCCCGAGCTCACCGAGGTATGGGAACCCGTACCTCCGGTTGTTACACCCGGTAATGGTGCAGCCCCGCCTTCAGATGCCATCGTACTATTTGATGGCTCAGACATGGACCAGTGGGTAAAACCGACCGGAGAACCTGTTGGGTGGAAACTGGAAGACGGCGTAATGACCGTTGTGAAGGGGACGGGGGTAATACAAACTAAACAGGCATTTGGCGACATATAGCTGCATCTTGAATGGAGAGCTCCGGCAGAAATTGAAGGGGAGGGGCAGGACCGTGGCAACAGCGGGGTATACCTCCAGGGCCGTTACGAGGTACAGATACTGGATTGCTATGAAAATACAACCTATGTAACCGGACAGACAGGTGCGGTCTACAAACAGCATATCCCGCTGGCAAATGCCTGCAGGCCTCCGGGGGAATGGCAGACCTATGATATAATTTTTGTGGCCCCAAGGTTCAAAGAGGATGGTTCCCTGTTTTCACCGGCCACCGTTACGGTTTTGCACAACGGGGTCCTGTTACAGAATCATGCTGTCATCCTGGGTACTACTGAAAACGTGGGATTGCCAGCATACAAGGCCCATCCACTGAAACAACCCTTCTTTTTGCAGGATCATAGTAATCCGGTGAGCTTCAGGAATATCTGGTTGCGGGAGCTTTGACGCTGATCAGGGGAGAGCCTGCGCTTCCAGGTACATATTGAAAAATGCCGGAACAACCTGTGAAGCCAGCCGGTTCGGTGAGTTAAGCAGGAATGCAATCCCTGTGTTTTCTTCAGGACAAAATGCTATTTCGGCACGGTATCCCCTGACATACCCTCCATGATAAAGGATCCGTTTCCCCTTGTAATCAAAGATCCTCCATCCAAAGCTGTAATACCTGGCCTCGATAGGATCCCAATATCTTGTATAATTACGTTTCAGGGGTGTGTACACCTGTGGTGTGGTAATAAGGTTGATAACAGCCGTATCAAGTTTTTTTGGCATAAATCCCAATAATGCTGCCAGCCATTTTCCCATATCATCTATGCTCGCATTCACACCAGCGGCCGGCAAAAGATTATAGTATCCTGTATTCAGCGGACGGGGATGGTATTCACCGTTTATCCTGTCATGGGGGAATGCCACGTTGTGGTTCCATACGAGTCCCCTGTATCCCGTCGATGCATCTTTCATACCGAGGGGCCTGAAAATTTTCCTGTATACCAGTTCACTGTAGTCCCTGTTGGTTTTCAGTACTGCCAGAGTATCTATGAGACTGAAAATAACATTCTGATACCCGTAATATTGACCCGGGATACCAGCAATATCCACGGTGGCAAGTTCCGGAATGATTTCCCTGATGGTTTTACCATCTTCAGCCAGGTTATCATAAGCATGCGGTACCAGTCCCGATGTATGGTTTAAAACATGCCGGATAGCCAGGTCGTGGGTATTTATTGAGTCTTTGAGCCGGAAGTCCGGGAGGTATTCAATGATCCTGTCATCCATGGATATTATTCCCTCCTCCTGCAGGATGGCAGCCAGTACTCCTGCAAAACCTTTGGATACGGATGCGAGGCGAAATACCGTATGGCGGTCGACAGAATCTTCTGTGCCGGCACGTTTCACTCCATGTGTGAGTGTGTAGACAATTTCATCATGGTGGAAAATGCATACTGCTGCCCCGATGCATCCTGTGCTGTGAAGGCTGTCTCTCAGGAACATGTCAAATTTGCGGATGGTTTTCTGGATGGGCAGGGAATCTACCCTGATTGCTTCTGATTGGATGGTGAAATCAGCAGGGGGATCTGATTCAGTCCTGTGCCCCGGGCTGAAAAAAATGATCAGGATAAATGCTATTCCTGACAGGGCAAGGATCATGATCTTCATTCCTGTCTAATCCATGCTTTCTTCGAATGACTGGGAGATAAGGACGATTTCCTTATATTCTTCCGGGGTCAGGTCTTTGAAGAAGTAATTTACAGGGTCAACTTCCCTGTTGAAAAGATGAACTTCATAATGCAAATGTGGTCCCCTTGAAAGTCCGGTATTGCCCACATACCCTATCATATTACCACGTGCCACTTTTTCTCCTTTTCGTACATTGTAAGCACTCAGATGGGCGTAGAAGGTCTCTAAGCCGTAACCGTGATCAATCACGATTACTTTCCCGAAAGTTTGGGAGGTCCGGACATCCTTCACCACTCCATCTGCTGTTGCAAAAACCTCGGTTCCGACAGGAGCATGAAAATCAATTCCTTCGTGCATCCTGACAATGTTCAGGATGGGATGGAGCCTCATTCCAAATCCTGATCCTGTCCGTCGCAGATTATCATTAGAAATGGGCATGATCGCGGGCAGGTGTACCAGCCGGTTTTTATTGCTGATCATCTCGTTCAAAACCGACCTGAAGGAGTTCATCTGCATCTTCATATGTGAATCCAGCTGCTCAATTTTTTCAGCAGTGTTAAGGACAGTCCCGGGATACGCAGCATCTCTCAGGTTCAATACAGGTTCATGCCCACCTGTACCAGCGTTACGGATGGTAGGCGGCATGGGTGCTTTACCGATGAGAGATCGATAGATACTATCATCCATCGTCCTTAACTCCGATAAGGCAACTTCGTACTCATCAAGTTTTTCGTTAAGGGATTGATAAAGATTGATCAATTTTTCATTCTGGGACAAGAGGTTATTTTCACGGGGTGTCAGGATTAGGCCTGATGTCAGGAAATAGCCGACAGTCCCAAGTGCCATGCAGATAAGGATAAATACCGAGATGATGGCGATCCTCTTTTTCAGACTTCTCTTTGCGGGGGTCAGGGAGAGGTGATCAGGATTGAAATAGAATTTTTTCTGGGCCATCTGCTGGGGAATGATCAGGTAAATATATTACTATAATATTAATTGTACAACTAATAAAATAGTCGATTTCCAAACGGCCCTGAAATTAATGAAATTTAACTGTTTCGATATTCAGTTAAATAATTTTTTGCAGGTCCGCATCCCAGAACACCTTCCTGCTTTCCCGGTAGGAAATGATGGCCATCTGGGCTGTGATTGCTTCCTGGAATCCCTGGTCAATATTGCAACTTGGTTGGTTTCCTGAACGGATACAATCGATCCATTCCTTGATATGCAGGTGGGTCGTATCCACCCTGCGGCCTCCACGGTAAGTGTACAGGAGTCCCCGTCCCGCGAAATAAGCCTCCGTTGCAGATGATACAGCATCAACATTTTTCTTTCCCGGAATATAATTAAACAGAGGTTTTGCCGGGTCAATGACACCTCTCTCTATCATTTCTGCATACCGGGTGGAATCCCTGTCAGGCCATACCGTCAGGGAATTGCCAAGTTCCAGGTGACCATCATGCCCCATTATAACCTTGCCCCGGTTGCGGCTGCTGGCCAGGCTGGCGCTGTACAGGAGGGTAAGGTCACGTTCGGGGTATTCACAGGTAACCTGCCAGACATCGGGCACCTCACGGCCATCCTTGAAATGATAGATCCCGCCTGAAGAGACTGCAGAATGCGGTATGCCAAGGTCAAGGATCTGGTTGATGGCATCATACTCGTGTGTAAAGAGGTCACCGGAGAGTCCCGTTCCATAATCCCACCAGCATCTCCATCGGAAAAATCTTTCCAGGCTGAAAGGATGGTCAGAATATGGGCCGCTAAATTGTTCCCAGTCAATGTTATGTGGACCGGCCTCCTCATCGATCTTGTATTGCCATGCACCGTTTGGGGTATTCCGGTTGGTACATACCTCAATGAGGTTGATGTTTCCCAGCAGGTCTTTTTCGACTACTTCCCTGGCCTTCAGATAACTTTCAGTTTGCCTTCCCTGGTGCCCGAGCTGAAAGCATATCCCGCTTTCCTTCACGGCATCAACCATGGTATAGGTTTCATCAAGGACACGGGTCATGCCTTTTTCCACATATACATGCTTGCCTGCCATGGCAGCATCAATGGTCATCTGCGCATGCCAGTGGTCGGGTGTGCCGATGATAACGGCATCAATATCATCTGCCTCGAGCAGTTCCTGGTAGGTCCTGTATCTTCGTGCCTTGGGTTTAACCCCGGCATCTGTACCTTCACGGGCTGTATTACCGGAAGCCAGCAGGCCCCTTTCTGCACGTATATCATATACATCGCAAACGCCATTTAGCTCAACGTTCAGATCTTCCTGTGCAAGGAAATCCTCATATCTTTTATCGTCAGGATTAACCAGGGCTGCTTCTTTCCATGCCTGGATCAGTTCAGGATTTGCAAACCCGGCACCCCTGATCAGGTGAGCGCCCCTGCCTCCGTAACCAATTATCCCCAGGCGGATGGTTTTATCCCTGGAGGGGGAGGGAGGGATATCCGGAGCGGAAGCATCCATGCCAAGCTCCTTCAACAGGGAGTGCTGCAGATAATGATCTTTCCTTCTTTTTCTCCACCATCCAATGGCAAATGCTCCTAGAAAAGGTACGGTAGCCAGCCCTTTCAGCATATTCCGGCGGTCCATCCTGCCGAATAATCCTTGCTTATTGTTTTCCATAGTTTTACTTGTTTTGTTCCTTGGCGCCAAAAATAATCCTGTCAATACCCATGATCCTGCCTGTGGGGAACAGGCATAATACCCAGAGACTGAACAGTTCTATCAGGGTTTTATTTACGATGAGGTAACTGCCTTCAGATGGAAGTACATAATCGAGGTTCATGAGAGGTGGATGGCTCAGAAAATAAAATCCCAGCAAAACCATTCCTCCAATAGCGGATACCCGTGTAAATGCTCCCAGGATGAGTCCGAGTCCCACGAGGATCAATCCCCATACATTCAGAAAATCAACAACATTCAGAACGCCGGGATTTGCAGCCAGGGAATGAAAGAATCCTGACAGGATCCACTTGGAATCAAGCAGGTAACCGATTGATGACCAGTCAGGGTTGATCAACTTAACCAGACCCTCGTAAAGAAAATGCCAGCCGATCAGCACCCTTAACAGGAGAAGTGCCGTAAATTGCCATTTGGAATATTTCATAATGAATTGACTAATACAGGTTAGTATTGAAAACACAAAAATATTAAAAATCCTGACAGGTTGTTCAGGC
>DAOUVF010000140.1 GCA_030667765.1 Bacteroides sp. | reverse complement strand
TAACTATTATTATAGTCATGTTGTTTTCATTCAACAGCTGTGTTGAAGATGACAGTAACCTGCCTTCCACTGCTGGCTGGTCGAGCCTGGATCCTGCATCCATTCCGCTGAGACAGAGAATGATCCAGTTAAACCGGGGAAACCTGGTAAAAAATCCTTCCTTTGAACTTGGAAGGATCATCAATATAGACAGCAACACGGTTTCCAATAATATAAGCGGCTGGACATGGATTGGAAGCAATGTTGACTGGCTGGCAGAAGTCCATTCGGGTTTATATGCAGTTAAAATTCAAAGGAAAAGTGCTGATGAGACCATGGACCAGGGGGAAGGTGTCATCAGCGATTTTATCCGGATCATTCCGGGTAACTATGAGTTTACGTTCTGGATCCGGCTTCAGGATATTCATTCTTACCAGGAAAGGCGTGGTACCCGCATCGATGATGCCATTGATATCCGGGTACTTTTTTATGATAAAAACAGGCTGCTGATCAGTGGAAAAACTTATGATTCCCGGAGAAACGCCGATATTGACCAATCTTTCAAGGCCTTGCCATTCGCAGGTTTCTGGAACATCGACAGCCTGGACTGGTCCCAGGTCAGGGGACGGACCACCAATGACTACCTCACCGAAGGGGATGTCCCTGATGAGGCAAAATTTGTTAAGATCTTTTTCGGTTTAAAAGGTACCGGAACCATGTGGATTGATGATGTGGATTTCAGGTATTCCACCCGTAACTTCACTTCACTTGAAAAGTCTGAACGCTATTTTGATACGACATTTTCGGCAGTCGACATGCTGGTTCCCTCTCCCAAGGAGGCCGTGGGACTGGAGCCCTTGATATATCATTATCCTGGGACTGACAGCCTGCCTTATCCTGTTATCGTTATACCACAGCATGCCTCCCGCCAGACCTCTGCTGCTGCACGGTTGCTCAAGTCCAGGCTGGACATGCTTTTTGAAAGGGTTTATGGTGTAGAATATAAATCAAAGGTTATTATTACATCCGGGATTCCGGATCGGGTTGTTGAGGACGGGGGACTGGTATTCAATATCGGGAATAATCAACTTTCAGGAAGGCAGGTATCCGGACATGTACAGGGTTACATCATCCAGCCGGACTCCTTTTTTCCTAACCTTGTCCACCTGATCGGATCAGATGCTGAAGGCAATTTCTATGCTGCCGTCACGGTGGCACAATTACTGGATGAGAGCCGGTATGTCTATTATCAATCCAGGATAATGGATTATCCCGATATCCCGCAGCGGTCATTCCTGGTCTCGGCGGTTTCTGCTTCATCAGATGAGAAGGCCTATGGAGATAACCTGGCTGATATGCTGATGCTGAAAATGAACCGTGGTTACCTGGATTATTACCGCTCCAGGAATATGTGGGAAAGGACCGGTACAGCTTACCTCCGTGGTTTAAGCGAAATCGGCAGGGAAGCCGGTAAAGATGGCATGATCCAGCTGGCCCAGATGGTTAATCCATATGCCTTCCTGCCTGCATCAACCAGGCTTGATTCAATTGATCAGAGCTTAACTAACAGGTGGATGCACAGCAGTTCCTCCAGTTTATCCAAGCTCCGGACGCGGTTTATCGCGGGACTTGAAGCAGGGGCAACAACACTGGTACTTTGTACAAATGATCACCTTCCCTACAAAGGGGGGCACTCCCTGAACTTTAGCCTCTATGCGGAAAGGGACCGGAAGAAATACATTAACCTGCAGCAGGCACATATTGAACTGATACGATTATTGACTGAATCAACGGGGATTGGAAGGACTGTGAATTTTGAATTTATCCCTCCCTGGTATGCCAATGAGATGGTTGACCAGAGCAGGGGACAGGGAGAGCAGTATCTAAGGGATCTGGCAGATAATATACCGGATATCAGCATCCTCTGGTCGGGTCCGTCACAGCAGAGTTATTCAGTCGATGAAGCTGATTTTCACCGGTACAGCGCACTCACGGACAGGGAGCTGGTAATATGGGATAACAGCCTTAACACCCTGCCTGATATTTTAAGTGATACCAGCCTGAGTATGAGCCTTTCACTGAAACTGCGCACTTTGAATATATTCGAGCCTTACCAGGTAAAATTTACCGGTCGTTCACTTCCGGGGAACCAGGCAGGAAAGATTATAATTAACAGTCCCCTTGATTCAGAAATGATGAAGATAAGGATTGCAACAGCAGCTGATTATATGTGGAATACCCTGACATATGATCCCGACCTTTCCCTGTGGAAAGTACTTGTATCCCGCTACGGACGTGAGGCATCGATGAACCTGTACCAGTTCAATGAATCCTATATGACCCTTTTTGGATCCCTTACCGCATTAAAGAATGGCAATGGAAACCAGCGTCATGCCAGGCAGATAAATGACGAGCTTGAAGTCATGCAGGAAACCCTTGCAATCCTGGATGGACTGATACCCCATAACCCCAGGTTACTGAACGAGCTAAAGAGCCTGAAACTGGGGTTGGAACATACCTTTGAAGAAGAGATGGAGGCAATATCCACCCAGGTCATAGCTGTATTGGACAGTATTTAATTATCCCGTAATTATTGCTAATTTTGAACCCGTAAACAGACTTTGCAGGATGGATAAGGAAAAGGATTATTTTCAGGAAGATGGTGATTTACAGGAGATTCTCGGCCGATTCGAGAATATGCTGAACCAGGTGGAAGCTTATTTTTTTGATGTTCATGAATTTGAAAGTATCATTGATCATTATCTGGATACAAACCATTTTACAAAAGCCATAGATGCGGTCAGGTACGGGATCAACCAGCATCCCGGATCGACGACCCTGCTTATAAAAGAGGCTCAGGTCTACGCAGAAAAGGGAGAATCAGCGAAAGCCCTTAAGATGGTCACCTCACTCGAAAAGGTCGAAGAATCCAATAACGAGGTTTGCATGCTGAAAGGCATGATCCTGAACCAGCTCGGAAAGGTAAAAGAGGCAGAAGTGGCATTCGAAAAGGCGCTTGAACTGAGCTATGAAAACATGGAGGAGATCCTGTACGATATTGCTCTCTCATTTGAGTATATAAACCAGTATAAGATCGCTTTGGGGTACCTTGAAAAAGCCTATAAAAGAAATCCGGAAAGACTGATAATCCTGTACGATCTTGCTTACTGTCATGACAGGCTGCACGATTTTGACAGGAGTATCAAATACTATGAGATATATCTGGACCGTGAGCCCTTCTCGGAGAATGCGTGGTATAACCTTGGACTCCTATACTTTAAAAAGGAAAACTTCAACAAGGCAGTAGAGTGTTATGACTTTGCCATCGCCATCAATGATAAGTACTCCTCCGCTATCTTTAACAAGGCTAACTCACAGGCCAACCTCGGAGAATACGAAGCGGCTTCCCAAACTTATAAAGAATGCATCCTGCTGGAACCGGAGAATGTTCTGGCACATTGTTACCTGGGTGAATCCCTGGAAAAACTTGAAAACTACCGGGAGGCTATACAGTGGTACCGGAAATCCACCGAGATTGATCCTTCGTATTCAGAAGGCTGGTACGGCATTGCCGTGTGTTACCTCTTCCTGAAATTGTATAATGATGCATTGTACTATGTTAGCAAGGCTATCTCCAAGGATGAAGAAAATCCGGATTTCTGGTTTACCCTCGGTAATGTCCATGCACATCTGGGATCTCATACTGATGCTATCAAAGCATATTCAAGGACCATAGAACTGGACCCGTATGATGATGAAGCCTGGCTGAACATGGCTCACCTGAATTTCATGCAGGGGGAGACCGGAAAGGCCATCACTGTGCTGAAAGATTCCTATAGTTATACTTTCGATATTCCCATAATAAATTTTCACCTGGCCGGGTACCATTATATCATAGATAAATCTGACCAGGCCCTCAAGTTTTTTGAAAAAGGGTTGAAACTGGATTATACCGAGTACAGATCCGCCGGGAAGATCAGTCCCGGGTTAATGGAAGCCCCCCTCTTTAGTGACCTGATGGAAAAGTATATCCCGTCCCGGAAATCCGGAAAGCGAAACTAGCACCAAACCATACAGCATGAACCAGGAATTACCTCATATCCCCGAAAGGACCCTGCAGCCAAGGGAATCAGGACTAACCATGATGATGGACAAAGGATTGAGCATCAGGGAAGCTGAGAACTTTATCAGCTCCAGTGCAGCATATACCGATCTCGTCAAATTTGGTTTTGGAACCGCATTGATCAGCATGGGACTGGAAGAAAAGATAAGCCTTTATAAATCAGCTGCCTTGAAACCATATTTTGGAGGTACATTATTTGAACTGTTTGTGGTCCGGAACAGGTTCGATGATTTCCGTAAAATGCTTGACAGGTACCAGGTCGAGTATGCCGAGGTATCCGATGGGTCTATGGCCATCCCGCATGATGAGAAACTGGGATACATCCGGAAACTGGCCGGACAGGTGACCGTTATTTCAGAAGTCGGCTCAAAGGTTGCCGGCGCGGAGATCCCCGATGAGAATTGGGTCACCATGATGAAAGCTGAACTTTCTGCGGGATCATGGAAGGTCATTGCGGAGGCAAGGGAGAGCGGAACCATAGGGATCTACCGGAAAGACGGTTCTGCCAATACCGGTCTGATCGACGAGATTGTAAGGCAAATTGCAGTTGAGGATGTGTTGTGGGAGGCACCCATCAAAAACCAGCAGGTATGGTTCATTCAATTGCTTGGAGCAAATGTAAATCTGGGCAATATTGCACCCAATGAAGTTGTATCTCTCGAGAGTCTTAGACTGGGACTCCGGGGGGATACTTTTTTTAATTTCCTTCCCGAATCTTTTCACGATAAAAAATTATGATCAAACGGCGCTTAAGTGATTTTGGCGTACTCGTACTCAAAGGCATGGGAATGGGCGCAGCAGATGTTGTACCAGGGGTTTCCGGCGGGACCATTGCATTTATTACAGGCATTTATGAGGAGCTGGTACACTCAATTAAAAATATAAATTTCAGGACCATCAGTACGCTCTGGAAAGAGGGACTGCCGGCATTCTGGAAGGCAGTGAACGGCAATTTTCTGCTGTCGCTGGTAGGGGGGATCCTGATATCGGTCCTGACCCTGGCGAGAATTATTGAATACCTCCTGGTAAACCATCCCATCCTGATATGGTCTTTCTTCTTTGGCCTGATTATCGGGTCCGCCATTTTCGTGGCACGTTCCATTGAAAAATGGAACATCGGGACATTTATCAGCCTGCTGGCCGGGATCGCCATTGCCTGGATCATTACCAGCTTTACGCCGGCTGAGACAACCGAAGCATACTGGTTCATTTTCCTGTCCGGTGCGCTGGCCATCTGTGCCATGATCCTGCCGGGAATATCCGGGAGTTTCATCCTCCTTCTGCTGGGCAAATACCAGTTTATCCTGAGTGCCCTGAATGAAGGTAGGATAAGCATCATTGCCGTCCTGCTGACAGGCGCTTTAACCGGGATCATCGCCTTTTCGCACCTGCTTTCATGGCTGCTGGAAAAATTCCACCACCTGACCATAGCCCTGCTGGCGGGGTTCATGATCGGTTCATTGAATAAGATCTGGCCCTGGAAGGTCACGGTCGAAACCTATATCGATTCTCACGGAGAGATCCAGCCCTTACTGCAGGATAATGTCCTGCCGGGCCGGTTCATTTCCGAGACAGGCGCTGATCCACAGATACTATGGGCCGTGCTTCTTGCACTGGCAGGATTTCTGATCATATTTCTGTTTGAAGGTATATCAAAGAAACAAAATTGATGAAACACCTGGGACTGATAGGTTTCCCGCTTTCCCATTCATTTTCTGTAAAGTATTTCAGGGAGAAATTCAGCAGGGAAAGTATCAGGGGATATGAATACCGGAACTATCCCATAAAATCTGTCCGGGAACTCAAGTCACTGATTGAAGAAAAAGAAGATCTGATCGGGCTCAATGTTACCATTCCTCATAAAGAAGAGGTGATGCCCCTGCTGGACGAGATCGATCCGGAAGCTGCAGAGATCGGTGCAGTGAATACGATAAGGATAAAGCGAACCTCCGGGAAGATCCACCTGAAGGGATACAACTCAGATGCCTATGGATTCAGGGAATCACTGCTTCCCCTGCTGGGGGCAGGCCATGAGTCCGCCCTGGTCCTGGGAACGGGAGGTGCCTCAAAAGCAGTAACCCATGTCCTGGAACAGCTGGGGATAGCTTATCAATATGTTTCGCGGTCTCCGGCCGGGGACCAGCTGCATTATCTCGACCTCTGCTATGCGGTTATTAAAAAGCATTCGCTCATTATCAATACCACACCACTGGGTACCTATCCGGATACGTCGGCTTTTCCGAACATACCTTATGACCTGGTCACTTCAGGGCATATCCTTTATGACCTGGTTTACAATCCTCCTGAAACGGAATTCCTGCGGCTGGGTAAGCAAAAGGGGGCAAAGGTCATAAACGGGCATGAAATGCTGATCCTCCAGGCAGAAAAATCCTGGGAAATATGGAACCTTCCTGACTTATGAGATGGAAATTTTCACACCTTCCTGCCTTATTATTTCCAGAATTTGAGATACATCATCCTCGTTGAATCTCCGTGTACCAACGGCAAGGGGTTCAATTCTGTAATCAAATCTGTATTTTGGCAACCAGGGTTTTGAAAGAACGAGGTCATCTTTTGTATCGAAGATGTCCGAAATAAGCAGCACATCAATATCACTTTCTTCAGTAGCCTCGTCTCTTGCATGGCTTCCATAAAGATAGGCCAACCGTATATTCATCCCGTCATCATTCAGGTTACTGATATAGCGCTGAATAATTATTAAAGCATCTCATTGACCCATTCCATATATTAAAGTCTTTAAATCAACATCTTAACCAAGATAGTAAATTATTCGATAGCAGATGCAAACTGAGGAATTCATGAAATAAAGATTTCAGCCGGGTACTGCACATCTGTCAGGAAGAGTCCTCTGGCCGGGGCAGATGTACCGGCATCCGAGCGGCTCCTGTTTTCTATAATTTGCCGGAATCCGTCCAGGTCTGTCCGCCTGAAGCCTACGTCGAGTAAAGTTCCCACAATAGCCCTGACCATGTTACGAAGGAAACGGTCAGCCTTAATGGTAAAAACCATAGTATCTTCGGTGATATCCCAGTGGGCGAGATGTATTTTACAATTATTGGTTTTTGTATCTGTATCAACCTTGCTGAAACTGGTAAAGTCTGTGTAATCTTTCAGGATATCACTGGCGGATTGCATGGCTTCAGTATCCAGTATTCCGTAAACATAGTGAGCATACTCGCTTGTGAATACCTCCTTTCTGCGCTGTACATGGTACTCATAGGTCCTGCTCAGGGCATCAAAACGGGCATGGGCACCAGCCCTGACTTGCTTGATCTGGTGGATAGCGATATCTGCTGGCAATTTGTTGTTGATCTTAAAAAGAAAATCCTGGTCTTCCACCAGTTTTCCGCTGCAGTCAAGATGCGCATAAAAGACACTGGC
>DAOUVF010000146.1 GCA_030667765.1 Bacteroides sp. | reverse complement strand
GCCTGTACAGGTGGTTGAATGTTTATTGGGAATGTCAGATTATTACAGGATACTGAGCCGGTATGATTCATCAGAGGCATCACTTGATTCTGCGGATACATACATCGCGGAACATTTTGGTCTACAATCAGAAAGCCGGGCAGATGCCATGGTCACAAGGGCAAAATTATTCTTTGCTGCATCCAAGAATAACCGGGCCATAGAGCTACTGGGTCAAAGTCTGGATCTGTTGGGGAAAGTGGAAGCAGCACCAGAGAAAATAGCCAGGGCAGAGTATATCCTCGGAGCCACTTATTTTAGCATCGGTGATTTACGGAGAGCCCAGGAGTATTATATGGAAGCCTATAACACCTATCAGCAAATCGGAACTGGACCATCTGCTGAGAAGGGATGGTTACTATATAACATCGGTTTGCTGCATAGCCGGCTTGGAAATCCCCGGGAATGGAAAGAGTACATTTCCAAAAGTATTGTCAATAATATAGCATTAATCGGTCCGGAACATCCTGACCTGGCGAGATCCTACAGCAGCTTGTCAGGATACTTCATTGAAAATGGAATGTCGGATTCAGCCCTCTATTACCTGGAAAAATCAGAGGAGATTGCAAGAAACACCTCTGGTGAGGACCTTGGAGGGCTTGTTTCACTATATATCCAGCGGGCAAGGATATTCCGGCTCGAGGGCGATTATGACCGGGCGCTGGAGTATTACCAGCAGACCCTGGAGATCTTGCAGAAAAATGAGGATACAAAAGAATACGAGAGGCGCATCCTGTATCTGAATATGGGGGATTTGTACAAATCATTGGGGGAATATGAGTCAGCGGAGAAGGTGCTGCTCAATTTGCTGGATGCTGAAGGGGTGGTACACCCGACAAACATGGCCATGTACTATTATTACCTGGCGGATATTCAGAGATTACTGGGGGACTATACCCAATCCGGGAAATATTTCAGGAAAGTTTTTGAGATCAATGATCAATACCTGTCCCCGGATTATCACAGAAATGTTTATGACTTCCTCGGATACGGGATCCTGCTGGATTCTCTTAAGATGTATAACAAGGCTGAGCAATATTATTTAGAGGCTGTCAGGATTGCCGAACTCAATTATGGATTCCATCACTTAAGAACAGCCAGGGTGCTGAAAAGCACGGGAGACCACTTCTTTCTCACCGGTGAGCATGATAAGGCACTGGCCTATTATCAGCAAAGTATTTTTTCCATGGTTCCGGATTATGATATAGCCGGATATGCATTAAATCCCCCGCCAGAGCAGATCAACGATAACCTGTTTTATCTCAGTTTACTGAAAAGCAAGGCATCGGTGTTGGAGGACCTTGCCGGGATGGCGCCTGATTCCGGGGACAGAAGACAGAAAATGGCAGCTGTGTATTCATCATATCAAACTTCCATCAGCATCATTGATCACCTGAGAAATTCCTACCTGAGTGACAGGAGTAAACTGTATCTTTCTGAAAATGAACGAGACACATATGAGAAATGTGTGGGGTCTGCCTATCTGTGTTATGAGCTTTCCTCAGATCCCGAATACCTGAACCAGGCATTCATGGTTGCGGAGAAGGGGAAATACGCCACCCTGCTATCCGTGTTGCAAAGGGAAAATACCATTGCGCTTGCAGGCATCCCCGATTCAATTGTGCAGATTGATGCCAGTCTTCGAAAGGAGCTGTCAATACAGCAGGAATTATTGCTGGAGATCCAGGGAGATACGCTATATGATACTATGGCCATAGAGCGTTACCAGGCCCAAATCTTCCAGATCAGGGCCAGGATCGAAAGCCTGAACAAGCGGTTGGAGAGGGAATATCCGGGTTATTATAACCTTTTATATAATCAACAGGTGCTCGGTCCGGATGCCATCAGAAAGAAGCTCAGGTCTTCTGAAAAACTGCTGGAGTATTTTTATACCAGGAAATATCTGTACAGATTCGAGTTGTCAAGGCGGGGTATGGATTGCCATAAAATACCACTCGGAGAAGAATTCGATCGTGAACTGGCTATCGTTGAGAACTTCCTTTCCCGGAACTTCTTGATGGACACATTGGGAATAAGTTATGAAAGATTCCTGGCGACTGCTCACAGTCTCCATAAACGGCTTATTCCCCCTTCACCAGATCATTCCCGGCTTATCATCATTCCCGAGGGAAAATTGTCATATTTCCCCTTCGATATCCTTGTATCAGAACCTGTAAAGCAATTTTCGGGTTTGTTCAATCAGGTACCATTTCTGATCAAAGACTATTCAATTCGGTATGGATATTCAGCCACCCTGATGGAGAGACTGGAAAAAGGAAACAGGATCAAGCTGAATAAATTGATAGCTTTTGCACCTGATTACGGAAGTACTTCAGACCTGCTGGCATCAACAGGTGAATTCAGGGAAATTACCATTGACCGGGCCAGCCTCAGGTCCCTGCCCGGCTCCATAAATGAGGTTATGGAGATTGGTAAAATGACAGGGGGCAGGGCTTTTACCGGCCCTGCAGCAAGCGAGGAGCTCTTCAAGAAACTGGCCGGGGAGAGCCATATTATCCACCTGGCAACACATGCATTCCTCGATGATGAAGATCCATTGAAATCAAAGCTTGTTTTTTCGGAAGGAAATCTTGAAGAAGATGGTTTCCTGAATGTATATGAGATCTATAACCTTGACCTGGCCGCACGGATGGTTGTTTTAAGTGCCTGTAATACGGGAACAGGAGGACTAAAACGGGGAGAAGGGATCATGAGCCTTGCCAGGGCTTTTATTTATGCCGGTGTGCCAAACATCGTAATGACCTTATGGACTGTCAGTGATAAACAAAGCTATAAACTGATGCTGGGATTTTACAGGCAATTGATTGCAGGGAGATCTACAGAGACAGCACTCAGAAGGGCAAAACTGGAATTTCTGGAAAATGCCACACCAACTTATCAGCACCCTCAGTATTGGGCCGGATATATCCTTGTCGGGAACCCGGATACTTTATTTCTGTCTCGAATGTATAAATTGATCATTCCTTTGTTGCTGATCACCCTGATCATGGTATCAGGATTCATCTTAATGCGAAGAAGGATGGTCAGGAGGCCGGGCTAAATGCTTTTCAGCAATTTTTTTGCCTGCTTTTTGTAATATCCGTCTGTAGCAATGATCTCCTCGAGTACCTGCCGGGCGGCCGGAATATCTTCCAATGCAATGTAGGAGAGTCCCAGATACCACATACCCTCATGCTTCTGCACAGGATCAGACAGTAGATTTGTGAATGATCTAATGGCCACCCTGAATTCTTCAAGTTCCATTGCTGTAACTCCTTTGTACAGGTAATAGTGAATGTTGGGAGGGGATTCTTCAGGGATATCGTTAAAAAGCTGGTAGGCAATTTTGTAATTCTTCAGATCATACTGCTCAAGGGCCAGATTATAGGTATTATCGATCCCCGGGCCCATATCACGAAACAGGAGGTCTGTTTGAGGTGTTGAGTAAAATTGCTGATAGGCAGCCATGTAGTCCACTGTACCACTTTTGCCAGTCACCAGGGAAATTGAAATGACCATCAGGATTGCCACAGAAGCTGCTGCCAGCCATACAGAAATCTTCCTGACAAGGACCTTGTTGCTCTGCTGGTTCACCAACGTACGGCTGATCTTTGATTCTGTAAGCTTTGTTATAAGATCGTTGATTTTTTTCTGGTCAGAACTGATTTTCCTGACCTTTAAACCATCAAGATCCTGTCTGATGATCTCTTCATCAATCACATTTTCACTGTCTTCATAGTCTTCGATCAATCCGATCGAATCCTGGAATTTGCTATGTTGTTCCTTCATGAAATGATTCATGGAACGAACCCTTTCAACCTCTTCGGCAACCTCTGGTTTCCGGAGGATCTCCAGCTCGAACTTGCGCAATGCTTCACCGCTTAGTTCGCCTTCCAGGTATTTCTCAACCAGCCAGGTGTATTTCATTTTGCAATTTTTTAAATTCCGGATTATTATAAATCCTTGTCATAAGGGTTTTTTTGCAGCGGTATTTTTTGTCTTTTGCAATCTGTACATTTTTGTAGCCAATAGCCACACAGATCTCTTCCATCGAGGCATTCTGGAAATACATATTCAGTACTTTCTGGCATTCTTTGCTCAGTTCCCTGAAATGTGTTTCATAGATCCTGAGATTTTCATCTTCCCTCGTATTTTTTCTGTCGTTCTCATCTATGATCACATCAACATTATCCTGCCTGTTCCTGGACGGTTTCCTTTTTTCCAGCTCCTGCAGCCATAAAAACCGGGAAACCGAATATAGATAGGTTTTGAATTTACAGGTGAGTTCTAATCCGTGTTCAGTGATTTTCTGGTAGACTTTGAGCATAGTTTCCTGGAAGATATCCTCAGCGTCGTGTTCATTGCCGGTGTTGGTCAGGATCAGTTTCCTTATATCAGGATAACATGTCCGGTAGACATGATTGATGATCCTTTCCTTCCTTTTGGCTATGCCCCTGATGATCTCTATGGTGGAATACTCTACCATTTAATAAAGTAAATATAGCTCAATTTCTAAAAATACTCATATAAATGAGGTGATTTAACTCACCTAAATATATGAATAACAGACCCTAGCTGTTACATCATTTAATACGTGTGCGGGGACTTCCTTGTTTCAGTTTGGTGATAAAAACCGGGTTCAAATTGATGAACGTACCGAAATTATTGATTAAGGTGTTTCAGGTATTCAATGATCAAAGCGATTTCCTCTTCGGTTACGAGCCCTTCATAGGAGAGCATCAGTCCCCTGTTAAATCCTTTTACGATATCTGCATCCGGATCATATATGGCGGTGCGGATATAGGTCGAATCAGCCACCACTTCCCTGTCCGCACCACCTGTTTCTACCACCCGGGTACTGCCAAATACACCCAGGTAGGAAGGTCCGACCAGTTTAGATCCATCAGATGAATGACAGACGTTACATCCATTCTTCCTCATTACATTCAGTCCCCCTTCCCACTCAGGGACGCCCTCTGCAGGTTTTGCTGCCGTGGTATCATTGTACCATCGGTCAAAATCCTCCTCTGATAAAACATTCACGCCGGTGTACATGTAAGAGTGCTGAAGTCCACAATACTCGGCGCAAAAAAGATCAAATTCATCTACACGCTGTGCCCTGAACCACATGTCCTTCTTCATGCCCGGCACTACTGACTGGTTTACCGGTACATAAAGGGTGTCGGTAACTTTGCCGTTGTCATACACAAACTGGAATTGCCACATCCTGGCAATGGCTTTAATTTTCATGGCATCATCGGGAGGGTTCATCATGGGTTTCCATCCGGCCCAGCCGTAATAAAACAATACCAGTACCAGTACCAGGGCTCCGACGGTCCATGCAATTTCAAGCTTTGTATTGCCTTTTATCTGTACTGCCTTGGGATGCTTGCTCCTGCGGTATTTGACAATAAAAAGGATCATCAGGAAGGTCAGGACAATCAGGAAAAGGAAGCTGAAGCCCAGGGTTATCACGAATGCCCTGTCGACACCTTCGACAAAATTGGAAGCATCTATTTGGGTTGCTGAGTACATATTTATCTGAATAAATAGTCCAGGAATGTAATAAAAATAACCACGGCTATCAGGGCCAGGACTGCAGCCACCAGGATAGCAAACATCTTGACATCATATTTCAAATGCATGAAATAGGTCAGTACCAGGATGGTCTTGAATGTTGCCAGCAACAGCGCTATCAAAACGGTCAAGGGTCCAAGGTTATAACTTGTTACCCCTATGGATATAAAAGTAAATGCCAGCAGCGCCAGCAAAACCAACAGAAAGGTCTTGTATGGTATAATGTGAGGTTTTTCGTCGTTATGGCTCATGACATTCTTTTATGTGATAAGATAAAATAAGGGGAATAGGAATATCCAGATAATATCTACAAGGTGCCAGTACAGGCCGGCATTTTCCAGGAGGACAAAATTATCATGGGTGATCTTGTCCTTGATAACATAATTGAATACGACACCGATAAACACAAGTCCGATAATGATGTGAAGCGCATGAAGTCCGGTCATAAAGAAGTACAGGCCAAAGAACAGCACTTCCCCTTTTCCTAATTCCACCAGGGTTTCTGATCCGGGATACAATCCATGCTCAAATTTCAGGCTCCATTCAAAATACTTGTTCACCAGAAATACTATTCCGACCATCAGGGTAAAACCCATGAGGCTCAGGGACAGTATCTTCCTTTTTTGTTGCAGGGCTGTGATGGACATGGCGATAGTGGCACTGCTTGCCAGCAGAATAACGGTATTAAGAGCCCCGATGAATACATCCAGCTCCTCTGCTGCCAGGTGGAAAGCCTGCCAGTTCTTATAACGGAATACAGAATAAGTAATGAATAGTCCCGCGAAAAGCAACAATTCTGTAAAGATGAAAAGCCACATCCCAAAGCGGGAGCCTATATCGTCCCTGTGTTCATCCGCATGTGCTTGTTGTGCCATATTAACAGGTTTTATTCGTATTCATATGGACCTTTGGTAATTTCAATATCCTCTTCAAAGTTTTCAAGGGATGGGGGTGAATCAATCGTCCATTCCAGGGTTTTACCTCCCCAGGGATCTTTGTTTGCGGGGACTCCAATTTTTGCCGAACGGAAGAGGTTGAATATGATGATGAACAAGCCACAGATCATAACCATGGCTCCAAGCGAGGAAATGATATTTCCCCCGTGGAATTCAGGCAGGTAGTCAAAATACCTTCTCGGCATACCGGCAATCCCCAGGTAAAACATGGGTAGATAAAGGGTCAGGAATCCGATAAAGAAGATCAGCCAGCCCATGTTTGCCCATGGTTCGTCATACATCCGGCCATACATCTTTGGAAACCAGTAGTGTATGGCAGCAAAAAATGCAAATCCAACACCGCCAAATACGATGAAATGAAAATGGGCTACCACGAAGTGTGTATCGTGGACATGTACATTGGTGGCAAGTGCCCCAAGGACCAGTCCGGACAAGCCCCCGATCATAAAAACGAAAATAAACGATATGGCCCAGTAGAAGGGTGTCCTTAAGTCAATAGACCCTTTGTAAATCGTTGATATCCAGTTGAACACCTTAACCCCTCTGGGGATGGCCACCAGGAAGGTAAGGATAGAGAAAACATACAGGGCCGCGCCACTCATACCGGAAGTAAACATGTGGTGCCCCCAAACGAAATAACCCACGAAGGCAATGGCAAGGGTAGAGATCACAATGGCCTTGTATCCATAAATGGTTTTCCGGGCAAAGGTTGGCAGGATCTCTGAGATGACTCCCATGGCAGGCAGGATCATGATATACACAGCCGGATGCGAGTAAAT
>DAOUVF010000005.1 GCA_030667765.1 Bacteroides sp. | reverse complement strand
TTCCTTCAGGAACGGGCTGGGAAATCCAGTTCGTGGGTGAGAAACCTGCAGAGCTAGAGGCCAGGGAAATCCATCCCAACCTCGAACACGCCTATGTGCATTTCATGGAAAACACATTAAACCACTGGAACCTTTGATTAACTTCCAGAACATATTAACCGTCTCCAGGTACGAAAGAAAAACCCTTTACAGGAGCTGGTTCTTCCGGATATTCTCCATCATTGCACTGCTCTTCCTGTTCAGCATAAACATGGGCTTTTTCGGATTCCACGGGGGGATTCGCTGGACGACCCGTGCCATTGCAGCCAACCTGCCTTATATCAATGTATTATTCATTAATGTAGCCCAGGCTATCATAGCAGTATTCCTGGCTTCCGATTTCCTCCGTCGTGATAAAAAACTCGATACTACTGAAGTCATTTATACCCGGCCGATTACCAACGGGGAATATGTAGTGGGGAAGACATTGGGTATACTCGTACTTTTTGTCGGACTGGTGATACTGGCATTGCTGATGGGACTGGTATTTAACCTGGTACACCAGGATGTCCCGGTAATCTGGCAGGCATACCTCTATTATCCCCTTCTGATCACTATTCCGACCCTGGTATTTATCCTGGGACTCTCATTTTTGCTTATGATTATCATCCGTAATCAGGCTGTTACTTTTATTATCCTGCTGGGATACATAGGACTTACGCTATTCTATTTCAAGGACAGGCTCTACGGTATAATGGACTATATGGCATTCAATCTTCCAATGGTCTATTCCGATTTTATCGGTTTTGGTGACCCGTACAGCATCATTCTTCACCGCCTGGCTTATTTATCCATCGGTATAGGATTTATTTTTGCAACCATCAGGTATCTGAACAGGCTTCCCCAGACAGGCAGGTGGAACGCCATTAATGTCATTGCACTGGCAGTGTTTGTTGTTTTGGGTGGATTCATGGGCTACCGATACTTCACGCTTCACCAGCAGAAGGACCTTGTAAGAAAGGAATACCTGTCATTGAATAACTGCTTTGCCCTGGCACCTGTCGTGGATATCCTTTCCAATACACTGAAGGTCAGCCAGCAAGGATCGAAACTGCAGGTCTCATCAGAACTTTCTGTCAGGAACCGGAACCAGACGCACCTGGATACCCTGATTTTTTCACTGAATCCCGGATTTGAGATTGACAGTATTACATCCGGGAACGGGAAAATCGAATTTGCCAGGCAAATGCAGATCATACAGATCATACCGGAAAAGGGACTTGCTCCCAGGAGAAGGTTCCAGTATACCATCTTCTATTCCGGGACCCCTGACGAATCGATCGCATACCTTGACATACCCGATGAAACCCGGCGGGAGCTGAAGCGCATACAGGTGGCCACCGTTGACAAGAAACCGGCGATAATCACCGAGGATTTCCTGTTGCTGACACCTGAAATAATATGGTACCCTGTTGCCGGGGTGGGTTTCAATAATCAAACATTCATGCCACGAAAACTGGATTTTACCCGGTTTGAGCTGACCGTGAGTCCTAATGCGGGACTCACAGCAGTTGCGCCCGGAGAAGTTGAAGTAAGCGACAATGAATTTCGTTTTAAGCCGGACACTGATCTGAGCGCCCTTTCCCTGGTGATTGGTGAATTTGAAAAAAGAAGCCAGACCCATGATGGATTAGAATACAACCTTTATCTCAAACCAGGGCATGATTACTTTTCCGGATTTTTCACCCATATCTCCGATACCATCTGGGACCTGGTCAAGGAGGAAAAGGATGATTATGAAATTGACGACCTCGATCTATATTATCCGTTTAAGCGAATCAACCTGGTTGAGACACCCATACAATTTCATGCCTACGAAAGGCCCCAGGTAGAATATTTGGAGACCATACAGCCTGAAATGATCCTGCTTCCTGAAAAGGGGGCCGGTGTATCATCATTGGATTTCGGCCGTTATAAATATTTTGAGGAACGCCGGAACAGGCGTGAAAATGAGACCAGGACGCCAAAGGATATCGAAGCAAGATTGTTCAAAAGATTCCTGGCTAGCACTTTTTTCAGGAGTAATACCATGTCAGGTCCGGGTGGGGGATTCCGTGGGCAGGGAGAGAACCTGATGGCTTTCAGCGGGGTAAATTTCACAAAAAACCCTTACTGCATCTTCCCCCTGTATTATAGTTATATGACCGGGATCTCTTCCCCTGAATTCCCCCTGTTCAATTCCATGCTTGAGATGTACCTGAAGGAAGGCTTCTCTGCATCCATAATGCAGAGTTTCCGGGGTGGCATGACAGACAGTGAGACAGCAAATCTGGCACTGCGGGATCATTCCCTCACTGAGATCTTCGCGGACTGGGATAATTCCGTTTCTTCAGCGCTGATTAAGCAGGCAGGCAGTTTCATTTTCCTGGCCCTTAAAAACCGGGTCGGGCTTCGTGAATTCGATAACTATCTTTATCCCTACCTGGAAGACAATGCATTCAGGGAAATAACTTTCAAGCGTTTTTCGGCTGATTTTGAGAGGGAATTCGATGTGGAGATTGAGCCGTATTTTGAAACCATCAATACGAAAGGCAGGATCCCTACCTTTATCATGAGCAGTCCTGAATACATTGAAACCAGGGATGACATCGGAGAGGTATACCTTGTTAGATTCAAACTGCGAAATACAGGCAAGGTGAAAGGGCTCGTGGATGTATCATTCAGGGTGGCCGGGTCTTTTGGCAGCGGTGGCTCCGAACAACGCCTGTACGAGCTGGATCCAGGGATCACAAAGGATATACAGATAAGCCTTTTTGAGCAGCCCCGGATGATGACTGTAAATACGCTGATTTCTGCGAACATCCCTTCCACCTTCAGTACATTCCTGAGATCAGCCGAAAAGATCAACCGCACAGATGTGGAAGAGTATGAACGTATATCTGACAAGGAACTATCGCTGAGTGTTCCCGGTGAATTTGTCGTTGATAATGAAGATCCTGGGTTCCAGTACGTTTCCATGTCCCATGACAGCAAACTGAAACAATTTATAGATGCCAGGAAAGAGCAACAGAATGAAATTTTCTATGACATGGTTATGTCGGGCAGGATCCCGATAAAATGGACACCTGTCGCCCATTCAGGGTTTTATGGAGAATCTGTCCGTTCCGCCTTCTTGACAAGAAGCGGAGAAGGGGGGAATACGGCAAGCTGGACAACCATACTTCCGGCCGCCGGTTTTTATGATGTCTATGTATTTATTCCTACTTCGGCTATGCTGGGAAGACCCAACCGGGGCAGATCCGGTGGTGGTGGAGGTCAGGGAGGAGGAGGCCCGGGGGGAAGGAGCCCAGGCCAGGGCGGCCGTGGATCCGGACCAAGATTCGCAGATGAGGGCAATATTTATTACTATACCATATCTTCCAATGAAGGCTCCGAGGAAGTCGAGTTCACGCTCAGGAATCCTGAGGAAGGCTGGAATAAGTTAGGTGCATTCCATTTCCCGGGAGATACCGCCACCATTGAATTATCAAATAAAACCAACGGAAGACGGGTTTTCGCCGATGCGGTCAAATGGGTAAGGAAATAATTATAATACAAAAAAAATGAACATTACGAATCCATTTACAAGGTCAAGGTATTTAATGATCACAGCCATTGTTCTGTTCCAGGTGACAGGACTCCCGGCCCAGGTGCTTATGGATATGGAAAGGGCCCTGGATATTGCTATCCTGAACAGTCCGACCATGCAACAGGTTGAGCTTGACCTTCTCAGGAACCATGAATTACTGAATGCCCAGCGAGCCAGGCTGAAATCCCAATTCGGTCTGGTACTGGATCCATTCGAATATGAGCGGGCCAACCGCTTCGACAGGAGAACCAGCGAATGGTTCCTGAATGAGTCAGCCAGCTCCACCGGTACATTCTCGATCAACCAGCGCATACTGCCGACAGATGGTACAATTTCCCTGCGCAATACATTCTGGTATGACTATAACAATTCACAATCGCCAGATGCAGTGGATCCTATTTCACGGACATGGAACAACCGTCTGTACCTGGAACTGACGCAGCCGATATTCACATACAACCGCACCAGGGTCGAACTGCAAAGGGTCGAATTAAGCTATGAAACGGCCCTATTGAGGTACCTGCTTCAGAAACTGAGCCTGGAAAGGAATGTTGCCCAGAATTTCTATACTGTTTACTCCATACAGATGCGACTGAACATTGCCAATGAAGAATTAAAAAATAACGCAGAAAGCCATGAGATCATAAAAAACAAGGTTGAAGGCGGACTCCTGGCATTGGAGGAGCTTTACCAGTCAGAGGTGAACCTGGCCACGAGCCGCTCCTCGGTTTATACTTCCGAACTAAACCTGCTGAATGCCATGGATGAGTTGAAAGTGGTCATCGGTATGCCCCTTTCCGAGGAATTTGAACTCCTTGCTGTTATCAAGGCTGACTCGGTGGAGGTGGATCCGATAATGGCCATCAACCATGCACTGGCTAACAGGATGGAACTCCGGCAGCGCGCCATCGATATAGAAAATTCCATGTTCAATCTTCTGGATGCCAAAACCACTAACGAGTTTGCGGGATCCATAACAGCTTCTTTCGGGATTCAGGCAAATCATGAGGACCTGAGCCAGTTATTTGATAATCCGACCAATACGCCGAGCGTGGGACTGACACTGAATATTCCCATTTTTGACTGGGGGGAAAGAAAATCCGAGATAAAGGCGGCCGAAGCCGATCTTATGAGTACTGAAATAGATCTTGAAATAGAGAAAATAGAAATTCAGGTGAATGTAAGGTCCATCGTCAGGAGCATCAAGAACCTTGAGAATCAAATTGTTATACAGGAAGTAACCGTCGACAATGCCAAACTGACATATGATATAAACCTGGAAAGATACAGGAACGGTGACCTCACGAGTCTGGACCTGGGTATCATACAGAGCCAGCTATCCGACAGGAAAATGTCCCTGACCAACGCCATTATTGACTTAAAATTAGAATTGCTGAATCTTAAGATCCAGACATTATACGATTTTGAGTACCAGGTTTCCATAATACCGGAAGAACTCCTTGAAGAAGAAAATAACTGATAAAGCACACTATACTGATGAAAAAAACAAAATTATTATTCACGATCCTGATCGCTGCCCTGTTAATCGGGAATTCATGCAAGCAACCCGATCTGAATGTTGAAACCTCAATAGAAGTGCCCGTAGGGGTTATCGAAGTAGACACCTCTTCGCTCGAAGAGTTTATCAACACGACCGGTACAGTATACCCCATCAAGGAAGTCAGCCTTGAATCTGAAATAGCAGGCAGGTACCGGCTTCAGCATAATCCGGCAACGGGCAGACCATATATCCTTGGCGATAAGGTGAATGCGGGGGCTGTCATTATCAAACTCGAGGATGAAGAATATTTCAATAACCTGCGGATCAGGTCGAAGGAAGTGGATCTTGAAATTTCCCAGCAGGAATTTGACAAGCAAAAATCCCTTTATGAAAAGGGTGGCGCTACACTACGTGAATTGAAGAATGCCGAAATAGGATTCATAAACTCAGAATATGACATTGAGAGCAGCCAGATCAACCTGGCCAAGATGTCTGTCAGGGCCCCTTTCTCCGGAGTGATCTCAGAACTGCCATATTTTACCAATGGCACCAGGGTCAATGCAAATACCGTACTGGTAAAGGCAATCAATTACAGCATGCTTTACCTGGAAACAAATCTTCCGGAAAAGTATTATGGAAATGTTGACAGGGGTTTTAAAGTTTATGTTACCACTTATACCAGTCCCCTGGATACACTGATCGGTGTGATCTCCCAAATATCACCGGCCATTGATCCGGAGGCCAGGACTTTTAAATGCATGGTCAATGTCGCGAATACAGCACAGAAAATACTGCCCGGGATGTTTGTAAAAGCAGACCTGGTAACAAACAGTGCGGAGAACACGGTTGTCATCCCCAAAGATATCATTGTTACCAGGAACAGGACACGTACTGTATTCGTTGTGGAACGGGGAGTAGCCAATGAAAGGACGATTACAACGGGACTTGAAAGCGTTGACAGGGTGGAGGTTATATCCGGACTCGAACCCGGCGAGAGTGTTGTCAGCAAAGGATTTGAAACCCTTCGGGACAAGTCCAGGGTCAAGGTCCTCAGGTAAGAAATTTTTCAGGAATTTTAATCTCCAGGAACAATGTTGAAATCCATTACCAAATTTTCGGTTGACTACCCGGTCTCGGTCAGTATGATCATCCTTGCCACCCTGCTGCTGGGATATATTTCTTTTGATAAACTCGGGATTGATCTGTTTCCCGACCTCAATAATCCTCGCTTATTTATCGAGTTGAAATCTGGGGAACGCCCACCCGAGGAGATTGAAGAAGAGTTTGTGGACCGGATTGAAGCATTGGCTATCCGGCAAAGTGGAGTAAACAATGTCTCATCAGTTTCCCGTGTCGGGGTTGCGCAAATTGAGGTTGAATACGGTTGGGATAAGAATATGGACGAGGCTTTCCTGGACCTGTCCAAAGCCCTGTCTTCATTCAACCAGGAAGACCTGGACGAGATCAATATCACCCAGCATGATCCGAATGCTGACCCCGTCATGCTTGTGGCCTTTCAGCATACAGAAACAGATGATTTAAATGAACTTCGCAAAGTAGCCGAGAATTACGTAAAAAATGAGTTGATAAGACTGGAGGGCATAGCTGATGTCGAGATTGATGGTGCCGAGGAAATTGAGGTATTGATAGAGACGAACGATTACCTGCTAAAATCATACAATGTAGACCTGGCAACAATTTCAAACAGGATTCAGAATTTTAACCAGAACCTCTCGGGAGGCTCCATTGTCGAGATGGGGAGACGCTATATTGTACGTGGACTCAGCCAGCTGGAACAGATCCATGAGCTGGAAAATATCATCGTAAGAATGGGACAGCCTGACGAGTCTGCAGCAGGTGAACGGATCCCTGTTCTTCTCGGGGATCTTGCAACTGTCTCCCTGCAGCCGAAAGATCTTGAAAATTCAGTAAGGCTGAACGGTGAATCATGTGTCGGACTGAGCATATACAAAGAGATGCGCTATAACACCGTCAGAGCAGTAGAACAACTACGGGTGGCCCTGGAAGAGATGGAGAAGTCTCTGCCCGGGTTCAGCTTCACCATAGTGGAGGACCAGGGTGAATTTATTTCAGGAGCTATCAGAGAGGTCAGGAACAGCGCCATCGGGGGTATTATCCTTGCGGTCTTTGTACTGTTCATCTTTCTGCGCCGGATTGGTCCGACCGCCATCGTCAGTGCTGCCATACCCATCTCCATCATAGCCACTTTTGCCCTGATGTATTTTGCCGATCTGACACTGAATATAATGACCCTTGGCGGACTTGCCCTGGGGGCCGGTATGCTGGTTGACAATGCCATAGTCGTGCTGGAAAATATATTCAGGAACCATGAAGCAGGTAATTCGGAGCGTGAAGCAGCAATTAGCGGTACCTCCCAGGTAGGAGGAGCCATCATTGCTTCGACCCTGACTACCATAGTGGTATTCATACCAATAGTATATATGCATGGCGCCGCCGGTGAATTGTTCAAGGAACAGGCAATTACAGTTGCATTTTCCCTGCTCTGCTCCCTGGTCGTGGCCATCCTGATCATTCCCATGCTCTATACCCGTGTCTACCGGAAAAAATCACCTTTCACAAGGAAAGAAAAGAAATCGTTCCAGTTCACCAGGTATGGCCGCTTCCTTGAGAAAACCCTGGAATATAAAGGATGGGTACTGCTGGGTGCTTTCCTGCTGATTGCTTCAGGCTGGCTGATGATGCAGCAACTGGGAAGCGAGTTCATGCCCAGAACAGATACCCGGGAGTTCTATGTTGACCTTAAGATGCCGGAAGGCACCAGGCTTGAAAGAACTGCAGGAGCTGTCGAGAGCGTTGAGAACCTGGTCAGGGAACTGGCCCCTGGTGAGGTTGATCTGGTGTACAGTGAGATAGGTCCGACCTCCGGACTCTCAACCGGGGGAAAGGATGTGTTTGATGACCAGAATATGGCAACCATAAAGGTGAAGCTGATACGGGACGGAAAAACCCCGGCATCATCACTGATTCAATCGCTGACCTTCTTTTATGAAGACAACCCGAGCATTGAAATGACCTGCAGGCAGGAGGAAACTGCCCTTCGTTCCATCCTGGGCACCGATGAGGCCCCGCTGGTGGTTGAACTCATCGGAACTGAGATGGATGTACTGGAAGACCTGAGTGAACAGCTTATCACGGAGATGAACGAAATTGAAGGCCTGCAGAATATTTCTTCCTCCATTGAGGGTGGGGCACCAGAGGTTGATATAAGGATTGACAGGTATCGTGCCGGACTGATGAATATTGATGTAAATACCCTGATCAACAGGGTGAGTGAGAAGCTCCAGGGAACCAATGCGGGACAAATGGATATAAAAGGTGAACTGAAAGATATTACCGTTAAGCTGGAGGATATCAGCCTCCGGGAATTGGAGACTCTGACCATTACAGTGGATAATGTTGAGGTCCTTCTGCGGGAGGTTGCCGATATCAATATTGGAAATTCGCCCAGGGAAATATTACATAATAACCAGAACCGCATCGTAAGAATCACAGCTGACCTCGAGGGGAACAGTCCCCTTGATAAGATGGCCGAATCAATCAGCATCCGGCTCCAGAATGTGGAATTCCCCCCTGAACACAGATTCCACATAACGGGTGAGGAGGCCCTGAGAAAAGAGTCCATGAGCAGTCTCGCATTTGCACTTTTATTGTCGCTGATCCTGGTATATATGGTACTTGCCTCGCAATTTGAAAGTCTTATACACCCTTTCACCATTTTATTGACAGTTCCCCTTTCTGTGGTAGGTGCCATTGGCATTTTTTACCTGCAGGGCAAAGCTTTGAATATCATGGCAGTAATTGGCATCATTATGCTTGTCGGTATAGCGGTTAATGACTCCATTATCCTGGTGGATGCGATAAACCAGTTCCGAAAATCCGGAATGAAACTGAAGGAGTCCATTGTTGCAGCGGGACAAAGACGGATCAGGCCCATCGTCATGACCACGCTGACAACCATACTGGCCCTGCTGCCCCTAACCTTCGGATTCGGGGAGAGTGCCTCCCTGCGTTCACCTATGGCCTGGGCGGTTATCGGTGGACTGGTAACCTCGACGCTGCTAACACTGGTGGTGATACCCTCTGTATATATGCTGTTTGGACAGATGGAATTAAAGTGGTTTAAATCCGTGAAACAGGGGGAACAGGAATGAAATTCATCGTAAACAGGAAAACCCTCATTTCCATGCTGTTTATAGCCACTACCATGCTTGGCTATGTATCGTACCAGCAGCTTAACATGGAAATGTTCCCCAATGCGGAGTTGCCCATGCTGTTTGTACAGGTAACCTCACAGATCGAGGTAACCCCTGAATATATGGAGCAGAATGCCATCATTCCGGTGGAAGCTGCTATCGCGGGACTAGAAAACATTGAGCTGATAGAATCTTCTGCGGAAAGGAGAAGGGGGACAGTCTATATTTCTTATGAAAGTGATACCGACCTTAAATATGCCTACCTGAAACTGGATGAACGAATTGCAACCCTGAGCAAGGATCTGCCCGATGAATTCAACCTTACGGTGATCAAGATGGATACTGAGTTGACGACCAATATCCTGATGACCCTGCAGGTCCGCGGATCAGGAGGCTCTAACAGGGTAAGGAATTTTGCTGACCAGAAAATCATTCCTGAACTGGAAAATGTGGATGGGGTGGCTGCTGTAAATGTTTACGGTGGACAGGAGAAATCTGTAGATGTGATCCTCAATAAGGCAGCCTGTGATGCATACAAGATCACTCCTACCAGGGTGAGGACCATGCTGTCACGAAATATGAATCTCCGGCAGTATGGGGGTACGATCAAGGAGGAAGGACAGCGGTTTTTCGTTTACCTGGATGCCGATTACCAGGACATCAGGCAAATTGAGAATATTGTTGTGGGGCGTGGCAGAAATCCGGTGCAGCTAAAAGACATTGCCGAGGTATATTATGGTGAGAAAAAAGAAGAAACCATTAGCAGGGTAAACGGCAAGGAGGCAGTGTCATTGACAGTGATCAATGATGCACAGGCCAATATAATTGATCTCTCACATGATATCAGGAATGAAATTGAAAGACTCAACCGTAGTAATAAGGCTTATGATATAGAGATCGTGGTGCAGGATGATACTGCCGGGCTTATGGAAGATAATATCAATCAGATCATCCGGCTGGCGCTTACCGGGGGACTCCTGGCAGTTTTTATTCTCTGGGTATTCCTGAGGAATATCAGCCTGGTTGTGGTGGTGGCCCTGGCCATGCCGGTGTCCATATATACAGCTTTCAATTTCTTTTTTGCATTCGGTGTCACCATAAACAGCCTGACCCTGGTTGGGATTGCACTGGCGGTCGGGATGCTGCTGGATACATCGGTAGTAGTGCTTGAAAATATTTACCGGCTGCGAACGCTGGGCCATCCACCGACGGAGGCGGTACTTCAGGGGACCCGCGAAGTATGGCGGTCCATACTGGCCGCCACCCTCACTACCATTGCCGTCTTCATACCCTTTGCTTTTTCTTCGAATTACCTGGTGGAACTCCTTGGCAAACATATCGGGGTCTCCATTATCTCCACCCTGTCCGTATCGCTGGTGGTTTCCCTGCTGCTGATACCCATGGTTGTACATGTTATCATCGCCCGGCGGAGAAGAAGATCCAGAGAGGTTTATCAGAAAGTTTCCATCGATAACCGAGGGGTTCGCCTGTATCTCTTCCTGCTGAAAACAGCCCTCAGAAATCCTGCCCCCACCATAATAGGCGTACTCATCCTTTTCTTTGTTACAATTCTGGCCAGTCTGTCAGTTTCCGTCAATACATTAAGCGAACTGGAGACAAACCAGATACAGGTATACGTTACCATGCCTTCCGGGTCTACATTGGAGACGACCGATGCAGAAGTGGCCGGGATCGAGGAGAAGTTTGCCGAAATTGAGGAAATAAAGGATATAGTGTCAACCATCGAGGAAGAGAAAGCCATGGTGACCCTGATCCTGCATGATGATTACGTGGATATTAAAAAAAGGACATTTGGCGCCATACAATCCGATATCCTGGAAAAGGTGGAGGACTCACCTTCAGCAAGTATCAGCTTGTCAGCACCCGCCAGCGGGGGCGGTTTCAGAAGCGGTGGCGGTGGTGGCAATGCCGCCGGATCACAGGGATTCCAAAAGCTGATGGGCATAGGCGAAGATGAGGAATACCTGCTGTTGAAAGGCCAGGATTTTACACTGATGGTGGAAGTCGCAGAAGCATTGCAGTCTCACATTGACGAGCTGGACAATATCAACAGGGCCAATCTGTCCATTCGTGATAACCAGCGGGAAGTACATCTTGATTTCAATACCCTCCTGATGACTGATTACAACATCACATTCAACCAGGTGATGAACGAACTCAGCTCCTTTCAGAATGAAATAGGTTCGGGAGTAACTTTCAGCCAGGGCAATGAGGAATACGAGATCATGATAAAATATGATGAGAGCCTGCTGGAGGATGCCAGGGAAGAAAAAACCATGGATGAATTGAGGCTGCTGGACATCCCGGATTCTCAAGATGAAAATCTTTTCGAGCTTGAAAGTTTCGCTGAGATTTTTTATGCCAGTGGCATGCGGGGGATCTCAAGGGTGAACCAGGAAAAGCAAATTGAACTCCGCTACCAATATATCGATGATGTTTACGATTCAAAAGAGTTGCTGGAATATGCCCGGGAGGAGATCGAAGATATTATCGAAAACGCAGGCATACCCTCAGGTGTAGCTGTGGAACTCATCCAGGAAGATTCCGATCTGGATGAATTCAAATACCTCTTCCTAATTGCCCTGCTCCTGGTCTACATGATACTTGCCATCGTTTTCGAATCATTTATAACTCCCCTTGTACTACTGTTCTCAATACCCCTGGCAGCCATCGGTTCATTTTTTTTCCTGACCGTTACCGGGAATTCCCTTTTCAATGCAAATACCCTGACAGGCTTCCTGATCCTGCTGGGTGTCGTGGTAAATAATGGCATCATCCTGATTGATTTTGTCAATATCCTTCGCAGGAAGGGGTACAGGAGGACCAGGGCCATAATGGTAGCGGGATTGTCAAGGGTAAGGCCGATTTTAATCACAGCAGTAACTACATGCGTGGCCATGCTACCCCTGGCCATGGGTAAGGCAGAGTATGTGAAAGCCATCGGGCCGCCTTTTGCCGTTACCGTTATCGGTGGATTGATCGTAAGCACCCTGCTCACACTGGTGTTTATTCCAATGCTGTATAACGGGATAGAACACTCGCTCAACTGGATCCGGGATATGAATCTCCCCTTAAAGCTTTTAATGCTGGGCATGGAAATGGCAGGATTCATAATCGTAATACTATACATAGATTCCTTTATCTGGAAAATGGCGGGCGGGATACTGGTGCTGGCAGGGATACCGGCTGCTACCTGGTTTGTGACAAGCAGCTTACGAAAGGCAAAACTCAGCATTATCTCAACCGAGGAGGAACTTCATATACGGATTGCAAACCTGGTGAAAATTTATGGACGGGATGGCAAGGCTGCCCGGGATTATAAAACCGGACGCAGGATGGCAGGGCTCGCCGAGCAGAAGCAAAGTGATCCTGTACCCAGATTCCAGGCCCTTATCTGGCAGATCCCCTTACTGATCTTCCTGATTTATTTCTCATGGTTTTACCTTGTCAGTGGTTTCTGGAAACTGATAGCCTCTATTGCATCCTGGTATTTTGTTCTCTCTGTGATCCGCGGTTTCCGTCAGTTTTACCGAAATAAATGCTTGGCTTTATTACTGGGCCTTTTCAGGTATATCGTTCCACTGCTTATCCTGGTCCTCTTCCAGCTGGAATGGGAAAACCTGGCGTTTACCATTGTTGTTGGCAGCATATGGTATCTCCTGCTGGCCATTGCCTGGGTTGCTCACAGGATCAGGAAGGAGGGACTCGAAACTAAAAAGGTCAGGAAGATATTCCGCTGGTTTGTCTGGCTGGTAAAAATCATACCAGGGATAGGCACACAGAAGGAAAGGTTCAAGGCACTAAGGGGGGTATCCCTGGATATCGGGACCGGGATGTTCGGTTTGCTGGGACCCAACGGTGCTGGAAAGTCCACCATGATACGCATCATCTGCGGCATCCTGGAACAGAGTTACGGCAAGATCTGGATCAATGGCATTGATACCCAGGAGAAACGTGAAGAGCTGCAGGGACTGATCGGTTACCTGCCCCAGGAGTTCGGAATGTATGAGAACCTGACCGCAGCAGGGTATCTCGATTACCAGGCAATGCTCAAAGGTATTACAGAAACAGAAGAACGTAAAAAACGCATAGAGGAAGTCCTGAATGCCGTTCATATGTGGGATAACCGCAACAAAAAGATAGGGTCATATTCCGGAGGCATGAAGCAACGCATAGGCATTGCACAGGTATTGCTTCACCTGCCCAGGATCCTGGTAGTGGACGAACCTACCGCCGGACTGGACCCGAGGGAACGCATTCGGTTCAGGAACCTGCTGGTGGAGCTCAGCCGCAGTCGTATTGTAATTTTCTCAACACATATTATCGAGGATATTTCCAGTTCCTGCAATACCATGGCTGTCATCAACAATGGGGAGGTCTTGTTTACAGGCACCCCCAGGGAAATGACCGGGATAGCAAAAGGCAGGGTCTGGAAGGTCATGCTGCCTGCTTCTGAATTTGAAGAACGCACCAGGAACCTGCTGGTGATGCACCATATGCGTGATAATGACCAGATCAGGGTCCGGTGCATCTCTGCGGATAAACCTTTCGAAAATGCAGAGGAGGAGCACCCCTTACTGGAGGACGCTTACCTCTGGCTGTTACAATCAAATAAAAAACCGGCCTGACTCCTGCCATGAAAAAGTTTAGAAACATACAGCATAATTTAATAAGCCTGGCACGGTATAATATAAGCATTGTATTCGGGGGCAAATTTGTTTATTTTATTCTTGCCGCATTTGGATTTTTCCTGCTGCTGGGCACCATCGCGGCCTTTGATGACAGTTACCTGGGGATCCATGATGTTTACGGTTTACTGATCTTCCCGGCCATCCTGCTGGTTTTCTATCCCTCAGCATTCGGGATACAAAGCGATGCCGACCAGCGAACCCTGGAAATTATATTCGGGATCCCTGATTACCGGTACAAGGTCTGGCTGGTTCGCATGTTAATGGTCCTGATAATTGTGTACGTACTTTTATTCCCCTTTGCTGCCCTGGCACATTATGCCCTGGTGAGCATACCTATATTTGAGATGGTTTCCCAGCTAATGATCCTGGTCCTGTTTACCTCAACACTCGGATTTTGCGTTTCAACCATTGTGAAAAATGGAAACGCAACAGCGGTGATCATGGTTGTACTGGGACTTGTATTCCTCATCCTCACGGACGAGCTTGAATACTCAAAATGGAATATTTTCCTGAATCCATTCCGGAACCCGGACAGCGTCAATGAAATTGTCTGGCTTGAAACGATCCGCCAGAACCGGATCATCATGGTTATATCGAGTATCGTATTATTGCTGCTTGGACTGCTTAACCTGCAGAACAGGGAAAAGTTCCTGAGGTAAGGGGACTTCCGCAAAACCTGGTCAGTCCGCTTTTTCAACCATCAAAACATACGATATGCCTTTTTGAGTACGGTCCCCTTGTCCTGTGGCCAGAATAATCTCATTTAACCCATCATTGTCGGCATCACCGACATCTATCCATGATGAACCGGCAATCCCCTGGTGAAGGTTGACCAGGAGTTCCCTGTCAATACCTTTATTGCTTACAGACCACATAAATAGGTGTCCCATATGCTCGCTTTTAATACGCTCAGACAGGTTATCACCACGGGTCGATACAAGCAATTCGTTTTTGCCATCGTTGTCGGCATCGGCGATAACCATCATTTTCTCAAAATAGGATAGGTCAAGATCCTTGTCTTCGTAGGCGAAGGTGTACTTTTTCTCAACCTCCTCACCCACCAGGTATCCCAGAATGGTTCCCTTATTTATTTCCTGGTCCTGTTTCCACCCGATTACCAATTCGCTTTTACTGTCATTATCCACATCGCCAATAATTACAGATGCGTAAAAACATCTCTTCCCGTCATAACCATCGATCACCAGGCGCGGAGGAAGGATCAGTTCACCAGCAGCATCAAATTCGAAGATTTCGACTTTCGCATCTTCCTTCCTGAAACTATTGGATGTGATATACTCTACAAAGCCATCATTATCAACATCCGCTATAAGTGATTCTTCACCCGAACCGGAAAGCTGGTAAATTTTGCGTGCTTTGATCTCTTTAAGTCCAACCTCATAATCATACCTGATGATCTCTCCATGACCGCAATATGCAGAAATAACCTCAAGCATTCCGTCACCATCAATATCGTAAGGAGCCAGATTATGCGTATAGCCGCTTTTGTTGAAGTCCGGCCGGCTAATACTCAAAGTATCCAATTGAAAATCCTCTATCCTGAAAGTATAATAAATAGCCGTACCAGCTCCCTCCTGTCCTGTGCCCAGGATGATCTCATTTGATCCATCATTGTCAAGGTCAACAATTTTAACAGCAAGCCCCATCCCGGGAGCAGTCCTGGCCAGGTTTTCTGCCAGTAAAGTGTTTTTCCATTCACCTTCTTCCAATTTATACATATTGAGCTGGCTACCAGGACATCCGGTGGCCAGTATCTCGTTATTCCCATCACTATCAGCATCCCCTATTTCCACATCCCAACCTACATAACTTTCCGTTGACCTGCCGACAACTTCACCTTGCCACCCATCGGCAAGGACTGCCATATCCTCAATTTTGATGGTTTCGGCTTCATGACTTTTACATGAAAAAAGAAGCAATAATAAGGCACTGTATAAAAGAAGTCTCATTGTTTATTGTATTTCAACCATGGATCATTTGTTTTGATCAACCATGGTTTTAGTTCTTTTTCGATTAAAGTTTCAAGCAATTCCGGCCGCTCTTCAGCGATATTTCTCATCTGGTAAGGATCTGATTTTCTATCCCATAACCATACATTCGATGAATCCTTTGCATACTTATCGATAACTAAAGTATATTGATGTGTCCGGATTCCCCGGTCACCCAGCTCAACATCATAAAATTCAGTCGTATTTTTGGAAGATGATCTCCTCACAATAAAATACAATTGGGAAGAGGGCCTTTCGGTCACATTTCCCAAAATGGCTTCTGCATAGCTTGTGCCTTCAATTTCCTCGGGAATTTCATGGGATAAGCCCATCAGTTCAAGTAGTGTTGGATATACATCCGGTACCGAGAGCAACAGATCATCATACCTGGGCAATATTTTCCCTGTCCATCGAATTAGAAACGGAATACTCACAGACTCTTCATAGGGATTGGTTTTAGAGATCATTTCATGCTTGCCCAGGCAATCTCCATGATCAGAGGTAAAAACGACAATGGTGTTCTTCTCAAGCCCTTTCTTATCAAGGGCCGATAATATCCTCCCAAATTGTTCATCAATCCCCGTCACCATGGCCAGCTGGTTTTTGATATGGCGCCTGTAATATTTACCCCACCTGTTTGAGGTATCCAGAACTGATGGCTGGTTAAACAGGTTATCAATAGACCCTTCAAGGCTGTCGTACATTTTAACATAGCGGTCAGGCAATTGGTCATAAGGCATATGTGGAGGATTCATTGACACAACCAGCGCAAAGGGCCTGTCATTATCCCGGTAGGCACCTCCTTCATTATTGATGAATTTTATAGCCATATCAGCCTCATGTTCGGGTCCCCATTGATCGACATAATGGAAACTATCTCTTGCAGCGCTGGCAGACCAGTACATGGGACGCATATGATAATCATAGGTGCCATAAGCATACCAGAAGTCGAAACCATGGCGGCGCTCAGGAGGGCACCATTCATTCCATTTCATCTCCCCCCTGTTATTCTTACAATCTATATATGGTTCATGCGGTGCATCCAGGTGCCATTTGCCAATATATCCCAGGCTGTACCCATTTTCCCTGAGTACATCCGACCAGCATTTTTCTTCCTCCTTCAGCTGTATCCCATATTCACCAGCATAGGAAGTTACATTGGTCAGGACCCCATTGGATACCGGATATTTCCCTGAAAACAACATGGCCCTGTAGGGACTGCAAACCGGAGCATTGGAAATGGCATGGGTAAGGACCACAGACTCATTGGCGAAATCATCAAGGTTCGGGGTTAACACAGGTTCTTTTCCCATAAATCCCAGTGTATGTGACCGCATTTGATCAGGAAAAACAAATACAAGATTGGGTTTAAAATCCAGACCGGGGTCCGTTTGATGACCGCAGCCGGATAATCCCATAGCAATGCAAAAAAGAATGAGCTTAAATTCCAGGTTCATGTTTTTAACCAAAAATACGCAAATCTCCGAAATGCAAAATCCCGGGGGGCATTTCCACATTAAATTCCCTGATTACAAAGGTGATTTTGCCATTGGGATAGTGTCTTTATCCTCTATTCAAAGACGTTCAAAATCAGTGAGTCGTTAATATGCGAACCACAGCTTATTACTTTCAGTTTTCCATCTGCTTGGAGAAATATTCCTGCACCGGATCGGAAATCAGCACCTTCCTGACAATTGAATGTTCTAGACATGAGTTTTTTCAGACTGAATTCCCGGAGATCCTTATTCTCAACAAGGAATAGGTCGGCAATGCTTTCATTCTGTACATTTCGCCCAAATCCGAACAGGTATAATTTACCGTCTGCATCTTTAAGCAGGTTTATATTCTGATAGGGATGCCATGCTTTATCCTCCCAGCCAGATCTGTCGATTTTGTCTGTATCAATCGTATATACCTTTTCAAATGCATTTATTTCCTGTCCTAGCCGATGTTCGTCACAGAGGTAAAAATCAAGGTGCTTTGTATCCCAATCCCCTACAACAACCAGATACCGGTTCCCTATCCTGGATATTCCGGTACAACCTGCACTGGATCTAAATGGATCTCCTTTCCTCTCAAAAAGTGCCAGCGGTTCTACCGTAGGTATGTCCGGATTATCGATCTCATAAATGCACACTTTGGATTTGTCCTTTGCAGCATTATCCTCAATTCCGACAACCATAAGATCCTGGAATATCTGAATACCACCGGCATGTTTAAACGGTTTATGCATCAGTATATTTACCGATAGTACTTCCTTATAGTTACCCAATTTTGCAACCGAATAGTACGCATATGTACCTGAGCTTCCTGATAAGATAGCGTATTCCACCCCGTCTTTTGCAAGCAGTTGAACACCCTGTAAATGACCTCCCTGATTATTGACCTCCCATTCATTCTTGCATCGTATGACTTGCGGTTCGGTATCAATTTTCATAAATAACTCAGGGATGCTACCATTTTGAGAAAATGCCAGGAAAAGGAAGAGTGAATAGATCAGAAAAATGAATTTGTTCCACTTTGGAGCCATCTTAAAAATACTACTGTGCTAATTTGCTCACAAGTTAAGCAATTCATGTATTCATTAATAAACATGCATGTTCATAACACCCATATGCTGCAATTCAATAAAAGTGGTTCATCTCGCTGAAACAAGTTCAATTTTGAAATAAGTATTTATAAAATGCATATATTTATATACTTAAATTTATAATTATTTGAAACCGGTAAATTAAATAGAGTAGGCAAAAATGAAACTACTCACAGAAGACTAGACTATATAGTTTTTAATATGGGATCAAACCCAATAAATCTTGCCGTCCGATTTCTGCTTGAAATATCTGCTCTACTCGCAATGGGAGCCTGGGGCTGGCGGCAGAGTGATAACTGGTTGCGGTTTGGTCTGGCTTTAGGTATACCGATGATGGCTGCATTAATCTGGGGTTTATTCGCTGTTCCTGATGACCAAAGCCGATCAGGATCAGCTCCAATTTCTATTCCAGGGATTATTCGTCTGCTCATTGAGATCGCTTTTTTTGGATTATCTGTCTGGATGCTTTACAATCTGCAATATGTACGATTAAGCTGGATCCTGGGACTCATAGTTACAACACATTATTTAATATCATACGATCGGATCCTATGGTTAATAAGGCATTAAATGTACAAAAGCAATTTAGTACCAGCATGAAAAAAGTGAAATGGATTCTGCCAGTAATCGTTATTTCCCAGTTCTGCTGCACCTCACTCTGGTTTGCAGGTAATGGTATAATGAATGATCTCGCCAGCAATTTTCATCTCAATCGGAATGCTTTGGGCCATTTAACGTCAGCCGTTCAGTTCGGATTTATTGCAGGCACACTTGTTTTTGCTTTGCTTACTATTGCAGACCGTTTTTCACCATCACGTGTCTTCTTTATCAGTGCAATGATCGGTGCGATTTTTAACCTGGGTACCATTTTGCAGGACAATGGTTTTGTCAGCCTGTTGGGTTTTAGATTCCTGACCGGATTTTTTCTTGCGGGTATATATCCTGTAGGAATGAAAATTGCTGCTGATTATTATCAAAAAGGTCTTGGTAAATCTTTGGGTTTTTTGGTAGGTGCTTTGGTGGTTGGCACAGCGTTTCCTCACTTAATCAAGGGATTTTCAGGCGAACTGCCATGGCGTTTAGTTTTAATCCTCACATCCTCAATTGCAGCCTTTGGAGGCGTGCTGATGTTAATATTTGTCCCGGATGGACCCTATAGGAGATCCACCCGAAAACTGGATTTATCTGCTTCGTATACGGTTTTCAGGAATCAAAACTTCAGATCAGCAGCATTCGGTTATTTTGGTCATATGTGGGAATTATATGCATTCTGGGCCTTTGTACCCTTAATGCTGACCTCATATATGAAACTGCATCCGGGATCAAAGTTCAACATCCCGATTTTGTCTTTTCTGATCATCGGTCTTGGAGGCTTAGCCTGTGTAGCGGGCGGGTATATATCACAAAACCTTGGTACAAAAAGAACTGCTTCAATGGCTTTGTTCATGTCCTGTGCATGTTGTCTTTTGTCTCCGCTTGCTTTTATAATTGAATCAGAAACTGTATTAATAGGTTTCCTTATTTTATGGGGACTGTTCGTGATAGCAG
>DAOUVF010000345.1 GCA_030667765.1 Bacteroides sp. | reverse complement strand
TCCTCCCGGGGTGGGAATACGCCTCCTTTTAGCTTGATAGATTTAAATCCAAATTCCTCAATCATAGCCCTGGCCTGGTCAACAATTTCTTCCGGGTTCCGGGCTGCCGCCTGCCTGGCTGCATCCCAGCCTGTCGCGTCCGGATCAACTTCATAACCAAGTGGTCCCCCTGCCCCTTTAAATTTATAGAACAGGTAAGCGCTAAACGGGACACTCTCCCGACACATCCCGCCCAACAGATCTACAACCGGCCGGCCACATATCTTTCCCTGTATATCAAGACAGGCCACTTCAATGGCACTGTATACATGGACCAGTTTCCGGCTATCCCAGGGATTATCACCCCTGTTGTCAGTTTCACCGGTACCGTATCGATCGAAGATATCTGCACGTATCTTGTTTAGTTGAAAGGGGTCAGCACCTAGGATCACCTCCCTCGATTTCTCCAGTAATGCATTGATCTCGATATTTCCGGGGATTTCACTTATGCCGGAAATATTGTCTTCGGTGATAAGCTCGATGACCGTTCGCAGTGCATAGGGGGCATGTACCCCGACGGAATTCAATAATGGCGGATCAGTTACTGCCAGGGGAATCACTCTTAATTCTTTGATCCCGGGGCCTTCCCTTTCATTTGATATCATATTCAAAATGCGAATATTTGATTGCTGTTTGACTTCATCAAAGTCCGGATTTTCACTTGCTTAAATTTAAGGGACGCTTTTATAAATTCAAAGTTGTTATGGAATTTCTTTTTACCTCCCATGTGTCTGAAGCAGTTTATAAAAGTAACCTTGAACGGGAAGGATGGGCTGAATTATGATTTTTACTTAGTTTTACATATCCGGTAAAATTCAAAATCACATGGTAAAAAAGAATAAAATAAAAAGTGCTGATTTCTCCAGGCGAGAATTCATTAAGATAGGCGGGGCTGTGGCCGCCGGTTTACAGATAGGAGCTGTGGCAGGGGCTGGAATAGCTGCTGGAAAGGATCCTTCAACACATACCGGCTGGCAGCATTTGGGAGATAATACCCAATTTGTTGATCGTAAAAAACTTCAGATTACCGGACCAGCATACGAGATAACAGGTGAAACCCGTCGGCCTGATTTAGTGGAATCGGTATTTAACCGGAATCCAATGATCAGGCAACAGATGAGGGTGGAGGGAAGGAGGATGACAGCCATACCTGATGCAGGGGAAGAAAGACAGGAGGGAAGAGGTTTGACCCGTTCTGAAATAGAAGATAAAACCGGGGAAACAGGGCTAATGGCATCGCCCGAATCCGCTCCGGACGCAGCACCTGAAACAACAGGAGGAATGGGTCAGGGAGAACCTCCAACACAGCAATTCCCACCGTTGGACAACTTTCCTGAACCTCTTTTGAGTCATTATCGTAAGCATCCACATGTTTATGATCTCGATAAGATCCGGATTGAGGAGGTAATGCCGAAAAGGGCTAAGGACGTAGAGAAATATGGTGAATTCTATACCTTGATCAATGCCTGGTCTGGCTCATGGCAAACGAGTGAACGCATAACAACACCCCCCGAAGTATCAGATTTCCACCTTGGCAGCGGGAGAAGGGCAAGAAAAATTGGCAAACCGTTGCCATTTAAAAGTCCGGTTCATGCCGCCCGGCTTATTAAGAAGGTCACACATCATTTCGGAGCTGCTATGGTTGGGATCACAACCATCAATCCTGACTGGTGCTACAACCATAGCCTCAGAGGATCAAAGGACAGGGGAAGCTATGAGGTGCCGAAACACTGGGAATATATCATTGCATTCGGAGTACCGCACCAATGGGAGCAGGTAAATTCAAATCCGAATTTTGGAACAAGTTTTGACGCCTACTCAAGAGCCACCATAGCAGCACGAAGACTGGAAACCTTTATCAAAATACTCGGATATCCTGCAAGGAGGCATTCTCCCATGGATGGTTACGATGTGATAGCTGTACCCTATCTGGTAAAAGCAGGTCTGGGTCAACAGGGCAGGCATGGTATCATCATCACACCTGAAACCGGATCAAACTTCCGTGCAGCATTTGTGACCACCAGTCTTCCACTGGAAATAGATCACCCAATCGATTTCGGAGTAAAGGAGTTTTGCGCGCATTGTAAAATATGTGCTGAAATATGTCCCTCATCCTCGATTAGCTTCGAGGAAAACAATGAAAAAATGAATACCCGGGGCTATCGTCACTGGGAGATAAACCAGACATCCTGCTATAATTACTGGATGCAAAGTATGGGCGGAATGGGTTGCAGGCTGTGTCTTATAGCCTGTCCCTACAGCCGAAAAAATAATTGGGTACACGGGCTTGCGAGAAACGTGGATATCCATGATCCAACCGGACTGACAGAAAAGGGTCTTACCTTCATGCAGAAAAAACTTTTTGATGCCCCTGAAGCATATGAGTATCTCCCTCCACCCGACGGTAATTTTTCCAACTTCAGGGAACAGCCCGAGTGGCTTCGGGTAGATGAATATCTTGATATTGATGTTACGGACCCAACAAAAGAAGGTATATCATGATAACTCGATTTGTGATATTTGCATTTTTTATCGGCCTGTTAACCTTTCCTGTAATAGCCTCCGCAGTCATCTGGACAAGAGACAAAGGAATCAGGATGAACTGGTGGAAATGGACCTTGGTTGCTGTTTGGTATTTCTTACTATTGTTCTTCATTCTGCTCGATTTTACATTTATTGGTGAGGGAGAACCTGCTGCAGGGTGGAAGGGTTTGCTGTTCCAGTTGCTCATAATGATAATCCTGGGAGTTGGACTGAGCCGAATAATATTTGCAAAGCGGTAATGAAGCAGGAAGAGGTATTCCTCCGGAGAATTTTATTCAATAAACGGGTTAAAACGGAACGGTTCCTGGCCTTCATGGCTTTGCTGATTATGATTGTTGCAGGGATCATTGGAGCAAACCGCGAAAAAGAAATATTTACCGCTGAAGTGGAAAAATATGTTCCGGATGGATGCGGACTGGCCCCCCTGAATGAAAACACCTTTGCTGTTTTTTCTTTTCAATCACCTGATGTTGTATCGTACTATCTAACCGGGATTCAAACAAAGGGTTATGGTGGTGCAATGGAATTGGCCATAATGGTTGACACAAGCGGTGGGATCATTGGATTAAAAGTGTTAAGCCATAAAGAAACACCTTCTTACATGACCAGGATCAGTAAGAAAAACCTGAAGAAGGATCTCATAGGCAAAACATATAGCGACAGCCTGACTGAAGGTATAGATATAGATGCAGTAACCGGTGCCACATCTTCTTCAAGGGCAATTATCAAAGCAGCCAGGATTGGTTGCAGGATCATTGCCAGGGAACAGCTGAATTATACTGTACCTGAAGAATTACGGGATAAGGTTACAATCGGATTGGCTGAAATTAGCCTGCTGCTGCTGTTTATATCTGCCATTATTGCACAATACTTACATGGCAGGCCAAGAAAAATCGTTCATTGGTTCATATGGTTAACCTCTCTTACCCTACTTGGATTCTGGTTTGCAGTTCCGCTTTCACTGGTGAAAATAAATTCTTTTCTAATGGGATATATGCCAGAGTGGCAAACAGGATTATACTGGTATTTAATACTGGCCGGATTCATTATTCCGATACTTTTTACGGGGAAAAATCTCTATTGTAAACAGATCTGTCCGTTTGGGGCCATGCAGGAATGCCTGGGACGGATAGGAGGGGCCAAACAGCGTTTCACCAAAAAATGGGTGAATTATCTGAGATGGTTCCAGCGTGCTATGGCATGGATCGCGATATGTCTGGCACTTTTCTTTCAAAACCCTGTACAGTTCAATTATCAGATTTTCGGCGTGGCCTTTACACTGTCAGGAGCCATTTACCTTTTCGCTATCCTGTTTCTGTTTATCATTGCTGCACTTTTCATA
>DAOUVF010000428.1 GCA_030667765.1 Bacteroides sp. | reverse complement strand
AGGATGCGAGAAGATTTCATTTGCCTTAGGCATTCTTCAGGGGACAGGGTGGTAAGATCGTCCTGGATAAAATTCATGTCTCCCGGGGAAGGTGTTCTTTTCTGACGGACACGTTTTGTTTTAGCCACAAAATCAGCGCATGTGCCTCCTCTTCTGATGACATTGAATTTATTGACGGCTTTAACCAGGTCATCCATGTCAGAAGATGCAACAAAACCAAAATTTTCAGACTCATCCCTTAGGAACTTAGCGGTATAAACCAGGAATCCGCCGCTGCCAGCATATTGAAAATCAGCATAAAGTACCGGTTTGCCAGAAGCAGCAATGGTTTGAACAACCCTGTTCCAGCAGTTCATCTGAAAAACGATATAGCCTCCTATATCCGAATCTTTATCCTGCAGCAGGATTTTTTCAGCATCCTCAGGTCCTGTTGCCATGGTTGGAATGAACTCAAAATTCGGACAGCGTTCAGTAAGGGTCGTATTGATCCCTTCCATGACCGGTTCAAAATCAAAACCAACATTCGGCCAATCTGGCCTGGGTTGCACCACATCATGCAAGGAATATATTATTCGGAGGCGCATTTTTTTCTGTTCACTACAGGCATTCATGGTCATTAATGGTACAGCAGCCAAGCATGTTGAGCATGCTGCACAGGAATGGATAAAATGGCGGCGTGAAAATTTCACAGAATTAGCTGGAGGAGGAACTCTTTTTTTTGTCATTTTATTTCTTGGTTTGGGGATTTGTCGGATCAATTCAGACCCATAATTTAATGAAAATGACTGAAGAAAACAATGCACCATGAATGTCTTTCAGATGTAATCGTCCATATCATGGTTTCTCATTCTAAATCATTATCTTTTAACACTCATTCAGCATCTTAACATTCATTCAGCATCAGGATTTAATCCATGGATACACATTATGCAGATAGACCTTTGATAATCAATGGATTGAATACGATCATCATCCTGTTGTTGTTGTGCATAGCATCGCCAGGTTGCACTGTAAGCAGGGAGAAGCCTAATATCATTTTTATCCTCATCGATGATCTTGGAAAGGAATGGATCAGCTGTTATGGTTCCTCCTCGGTCCGGACCCCCAATATTGATAACTTGGCCGGGGAAGGGATGCTTTTTCACAATGCCTGGTCCATGCCACAGTGTACCCCTAGCCGGGTGGCTTTGCTGACCGGGCAATATCCACATACGAACGGATGGATCAATCATTTTGATGTCCCACGCTGGGGACACGGAGCCAGGTTCGATGCCAGTGTGAATAACTGCTTTCCAAAGATACTGCGAAGGGCCGGGTACCACACCTGCGCCGCCGGGAAATGGCAGGTCAATGACTTCAGACTGGAACCCGAAGCCATGATGGAGGCGGGTTTCGATGAATATTGTATGTGGACCGGTGGAGAAGGTGGCAATGAATCTATCTCTGATAAGCGGTACTGGGATCCGTATATCCATACCAGGGAAGGCAGCCGGACTTACAAGGGTGCATTTGGTCCGGATATATTCTGCGACTTCATCACTGAATTCATGGAAAAGCACAGGGACCATCCCATGTTTATTTACTATCCCATGGTGCTGACACATACTCCTTTTGTCCATACCCCTGAGGAGCCGGAGGCCGGTTCCAGATTTGAAAAACACCGGGCCATGGTAAGGTATACCGACCTGATCATCGGGAAGATTCTGTCCTCTCTCGAAAGTTTGGAAATCAAAGATGAAACATACCTCTTTATCACTACGGATAATGGAACAACAAGAGGTATGATCGGTGAGCGGAACGGGGTATTTATAAGCGGTGGTAAAGCATATCTTACGGAGAATGGAATCAATGCACCTTTCATCGCGCTGTGTCCCGACCGGGAGGAAGGGGTGGAATCGGATGCAATGATTGATTTTACAGATATTTATCCCACTCTTCTTGATCTTGCAGGCCTGGATATATCCCCGGATGACCAGATCGAAGGGGCCTCGTTTGCCTCCATTCTCAGGGATGAGGAAGCAGGGAGTCCGAGGGACTGGATCTTGTCCATGGGTGGGCATCCCGCCATGATAGGAGCTGATGGCAGGGTTAAAAACTATTTCTCATTCAGGGACAGGGTAATCTATGATGGCAGATACAAGGTCTATATTGACACCCTGAAACAGATACACAGGATCTATGATCTGAAAAAGGATCCCTATGAAACCAATAACCTGGTAGAAGATCTACCATTGGTCCAGCCGCTTATTGAAAAATTCAGGGCCGTTTTGGATGGCCTGCCTCTGGAAGACCATCATCCCCGTTATGACCCACTGGATCAGGGTTTTTACAATATCCCACCTGAAAAATTAAACAGTTTATCCCAAAGAATCCATAAAAGTTACCAGAATATGGTCCGGCTTGCTACAAGTGAAGAATATGTTGATTTAAAAGACTGATATTATGACAAATGCACAATGGGAAGAATTAGTTAAGATAAGCAGGGGTGAGAAATCCAATGCGAGCCAGGTGGGATTCATTATTGACAGTCCCTGGCTACCTGGATGGTATGGTGTTTCACTGCTTGATTACTATACCAGTGACCGTATCTGGTTTGAAGCGAACCGAAAAGCCATCGAGACCTTCCCCGAGGTGATGTTTCTGCCGGGATTCTGGTCGGAATACGGGATGTGCACAGAACCCTCTGCCTTTGGCGCAAAAATGGTTTGGTCCGAGATAAGCCTTCCACATGCGGACAGGATAATGGATGATCCGGTCATGCTCAGCAAACTCACCAAGCCGGATGTTAAAACTGACGGCTTGCTGCCTTTTATGCTGAACCGGCTCAGGCATAGCGAATCTGATATTAGGAAGATGGGGCATGAAATTAAATTCGCCATCTCACGAGGTCCCTTGAATATTGCGTCCTTCCTTGCAGGTACAACTGAATTGATGCTGGCGCTGTCAATGAACCCTGAGGAAATACTCAAGGGACTCGGTACTATTACGGATTTTATCATTGATTGGATATCCGCTCAGGTAGAGGCTTTTCCTGGTATTGAGGGGATCATGGTACTGGATGATATTGTAGGTTTTCTGGGTGATGAGGATT
>DAOUVF010000378.1 GCA_030667765.1 Bacteroides sp. | reverse complement strand
TACGTGTAGCATAACTACCGAGTCCCTTATGCCATAATGAGGTCTCCAGATATTGGACCTCGTTATCAAGGTATTCTCTTTTCCCGTTCCTGAGGAGGTATTCCGGATAATAATTATGCGCAAGCACCTGGTCGAGGTAACCATAATAATAATCAAAACCTTGTTTCAGGGGATCACCAGTAGAATTTTCAATTCCCAGTCCCCATTTCCCCATCATGGCCGTTCTGTAGCCGGCGGACTTAAGCAGCTTGGCCACAGTTATGGTTTCCGGTGATACCGGCCATTGCCCGGAAGGCTCAGCCTGGCGGTTCCCACGCACCTCAGCATGACCCATATGATACCCGGTCATCAACGCACAGCGTGATGGAGCACAGACAGTATTACCGGCATAATGCTGGGTGAACCTGATGCCTGATAGGGCCAGCCTGTCAATATTGGGGGTTTGAATGATCTCCTGTCCATAGCAGCCCAGGTCACCATAGCCCAGATCGTCTGCCATGATAAAAATGATATTGGGACTGGCCTTTTCTTCCCCGGTGGGACTGCAGCCAATCATACAGGCCATTAGCAGGAATGCATAAAAAAGGCCTGATATACGAATCGTTTGATGGTGTATCATGATACAATATGCATATGTTCAATCAAAAATAGAAAAACAGACAATTCTTTTTGCAGGCTATTTTCCATAAGAAGTACAATATATTCATAAAAACCCCGCATACAAATGTTTACATTTGTTTATCATGAAGAGAAGAAATTTTATCAGGGGACTCGGACTGGGTTCCGCGGCACTGGCTGCATCTAAGACCGCAGGGTTCAACGCCGATTCTGTCAACACTCCCCTACCCCCATTTGAATACGGGAAGATCCTGAGCCTGGATGATGCCAAAACAGAGGAAGGATTGATCATGGTGCGTATCGAACTAAAAAACCATCCGGATAAAGAGACATATTTTCATAAGGGAAAGATCAGGGTTAATGATGCAGAGGTCCGGAGAATGAAATCTTATTTTTTCGAACAGGATGAGGACGAATTCAGCGGGGATCTTTCCACCTATGAATTGAATTTACAAGGTAATGACACAGAGGTGATCGTTCTCTGGCTGGCAGATGCATCGATGGATACCAGGATCTCTTTAAGAGGTCGCAGGAATTGTCAATTCAGGATCTCCGACATAGTGGATAATGATGAAGTGGAGCTAGCATGCGACGGGATGATGATCAAGTCCAATCTGCTGCTTGACAGGGAGATCGGAGAGATCAGCCTGGCAGATTTAGGGGCAGAGGATCCAGGAGAGCATTTTGATTTCATCGCGATGGCAGATCCACAGGGCGGGAACCCGGATGATGAGGACCAGCTCGATACCCGTATGAAGATCCACAATGCCTTCATCCAGGAGAGTGTTGCCCTGGCCAACAGGCTGGATTTCGATCCACTGTTCACTGTCATCATCGGGGATGTCTGTGATAAGTGGGGCTATGAAAAGGATCTCCGGCAGATGAATGCTTTTCTTTCGGAGTTGAAGTCCCCCGTCATCTACGGCATTGGGAACCACGAAACCCTGCTCCGCTCTGAATTCGGACCCGGATACAACATGCAGGCCTTCAATAATTTTATCTCAGCCCAGAAAGCGATCAACGGACTGGACAAGTTGTTGTATTCCTTTAATGCCGGGAGCTGGCATTTTGTAATATGGCCGGATCCGCTGCGGTCAGGTTTCTGGGAGACACATCCACATTATTTTGACTGGCTTGAACGGGATTTGGAAAAATACAGGGACAGGCCTACCATGGTATTCCAGCATGTACCTGTCCACCCTGCAGGCATATCCCCCCATATCAACTATGCCGAATCAGTCTTTGTCAAACGTACCTTCCTGGAGATCCTGTCCAGGCATGGGAATGTAAAGTACTGCCTGAGCGGCCATGTGCATATCCCGGTCAGGGCTTCATTCAAGACAGCGGTTTCCTTCCGGGGAATTCAGCTGATAAACATTCCGGCTGCAGGTTACCGTCCGCGTGCCTTTGGCGAAGAGGATTTTTACGGTGGACCCACACAGGGGGTAGCCATCGTACATATCCAGGGTACCGAGGCTTCCATACAATACAAAACGGTTACCGAGGAGTTATTTGATTATCCTTCTGATTTTCCGGCATTTGATGAACAGGCATATCCCTTATGGCTTCAGTATAAGTGGGAATTACCCGCCGAAGACAGGATCGTAAACGGGGATTTTAACGACGGATTGAAGGGATGGGCCAGGAGATTTGTCTACCACGAAAACAATGAACCTTCAAATTTATGTGAGATCAGGCCTTCTCCAGGTAATGCGAACGATCGTTCTCTTTATCTCTATGCAAGAAAACGTGGGTATATGGCTCCAGGACAGGACCGTCTACCCCAGGACATTAACCGGCTTTGCCAGGCAGTAGGACTGGAAAAGGGCGGGGCACCTTCACTCCGGTTCAATTACTTTATCGATGGACAGCATACCGATATGAACGGTTATAACGGTGGCTATGTCTGGATAGAAGGATATTCCCTCAGCAACAAGGTCCTGAACCTCATGTATTCAGTGAACAAGATCTGGGTGAATATAGGTGGACAATACAGTAAAAATCGCAGTGTGCCTTCGATACAGATGGGACTGCTCAACAGGACCGATACCTGGAATGAGAGCCTGTTGAACATCCGGGAAGATCATGACGCCCACAGCCAGGGCAGACCATTCCTGGAACTGGATATTGACCGGCTCATAATAAACCTTGGTGTCTGGAACATCAATGATGGGGATATACAGCCATTTGGTATATATTTCAATGGCCTCAGTCTGGATTATGACCTGCCGGGCTCCAGCCAGGCAGGTGGTATACGCATTGATCCCAAATCCAGTGAGGATGAATGGTGGCGCAACAAGATCTGGCCCTGGAAAAATATCGCAGGGGAGCACCGGTACATCATTGCCACTCAGAAAATATAACCTCAGTCCGGCGGTTCATCATTAATCCTTCGGGAGGCGGTCCCACCATGTCCGCTTCATAATAATCACACATACAGTGATGACGGCAAGTGTGATAAACAAGGGTCCGTTTTTTCTTAAAACAAGGTACATAGGTGCCAGGACCAGAAGGGTCTGTCCAATGGTACCGACGCCAATATTGAATATGTCCATCCGCAAACTCTTATTGGGAATGAATTCAGGATCCTCCTGCATGACCTTTTCTCGGATTGGTTTCCAGAATCCCCAGGGTTTAACGGTGCGATAGAACGATTTAAGCGTTTCTTCATCTGTTGGCGGAGAAGCAAATGTACCTGCAATACATCCTACGACGGAGATTGCCAGGATAAGCGGGAAATAATACAGGTCAAGGGTTTTCGAGAAGATGGATGGAAATACAAGGGCGGGGATCATGCCTGCGATCATTCCCCAGAAAAACCCGTTTCCATTGAACCTCCACCAATGCCACTTAAGCAGATTGGCTGCGAGATAGGCTCCCCAGAGGGCTGATACGATCCACTGCAGCAAACTGTTTACATCTTTCGAGTAAAAGCCGAAAATAATGCTGACAATCACGGTGGTGATGCCCGCCAGGTAGTTGACATTCCGGATCTGCCGGTTAGTGGCCTTCGGTTT
>DAOUVF010000080.1 GCA_030667765.1 Bacteroides sp. | reverse complement strand
CTGCCGGTTGGATTGTTCCTGAATTACCATTATGGATGACCCGGGCGGTTGATCATCCCCATCCCCCTGTACCGAGTTCATGTAAATATTCTCTGCTACTTTAATATTGATCAACTGGTTTTCCGCCAGGGTGGAATAGTTGAATGAATCGATCTCATTAAGAAAATACAGGCCGGGAAGAACATGATAGGCCATATACTGATAAAATCCGTTTTCCTCAGCTGTGGGATCACCTGTATCCGAATACTTGGCTACAAGATCGTTTGCTGTATTTATCCCTTCCTGCTTGTAAACTTCATCCGGTTCAGCAAAAATGGTGAACCTGCTCCTGATAAATATATCTTTATTAAGATCAATCCTGATAATGTCCAGGGTATCTGACAGGCCTGATATTTCAAGTGCTTCTGAGAAGATATTGTAAGCTTCGAATTCCTTGAGCCGGTCAACGATGGATCCGATAATTGGCGTAAGAACCCCGTCGATCCTATGGATGATACCATTCTCTACATGAATATCACGCTCGCTGATACCCGCATCATTGACCATGATGGTTTCGAGTCCCCCTGCAGAAAAAGTAATAACCAGTTGATCCCCTGAATAAGTTGTATCCGGTATAACCCCGTCCCTGAAGTAAGAACTTTCAATCTCAATATCGAGCAGGTGATACCGAACCAGTGTCGCAAGATAAGCAGGATCGAATTCCTCAATGGAAGATTTACCCTGCTGTGCAAGGAATTCATCAAAGGCATCATTGTCAGGTGCAAAAAATGTATAATGACCGTATGCATTCAGGGTGGCTTTCAGATTGGTAATCTCCAGTATCCTGATCAGCGTAGAATACGCTTCCGAATGATTCTCAAGATAAGCTGAGATCAGCAGTTCATCCTCTTCAAAGAATACCTCAAGTGTTTCGTCCTCCTGACAACTTATCAGTAGTGAATTCACTGCAATTGCGAACATCACCAGTATTAATATATCACCCACTGATCTTTTCATATCCCTCATTGGTTGGTATAATAAGGATTTTGTACCAGTTTATTGTTTTGATCAATTTCATCCTGATGTATGGGGAAATACCAGCTATCCGGATTGGAATACTTGCTCCTGATAACTTCAGCCTCCTCGTAAGATTTATTGTCAGCAAGAATCTCTATGAGCCGGTCCTTCCTTTCAAAATTATTTCTTCTGCCCAGCCTGATCAGGTCAAACCAGCGCTTACCCTCTCCGCAAAATTCCTTTGCTCTCTCCTCCATAATGATATCTTCGAGTGCATTCTTGTTTGAAATGTCATCAACGGGGTCTACCTTTGCTCTTGTTCTCACCTGATTTATTAAATGGACGGCCTGTCCGAAATCATTTTGCTGGACCAGGGCCTCGGCTTTCATTAGCAGGATATCCGGATAACGGTAAACAATCCAGTTGGCATCGCTCTCCTTGTTTCCGATCCTGTAACCGCTTGCTGAAGAACCTGTTACAGTGCTTGGCATTCCTTCCGTACCGACGTATTTCCATAATACATGGGATGCTGAATATACATACCAGCCACCTCCTGTATAAGTTAGGTAGGTTCTGTTCCCGGCCCTCCTGTCACCTGGATACTTCTCAAACTCTGTCACGAAATAGGGAGATACCCTGAATTCATCATTCCCATCCGGGTATGTTCCATCCCTGGGGTAGGGGGCCAGCATCTGGTACAACAGGTTGGTCTGATTAAGTTCTTTATCAAACTGGATCTCGAAAATGCTTTCATTGGAGTTTCCCGGAAAGAAATTCATAAACCAGTCTTCTCCGTCGATCAATCCGTATAATCCACTGCCTGTCACCTGGTTGCATGCGTCTACACAGGCCTGGTACTTTTCAAAATACAGGTATACATCCGCCATCAGGGCATATGCAGCTGCCTTGGTTGCCCTACCCTTATCATATTCCTTTTTTGCATAGGAGGTCGGTAAATTCTCCACGGCAATCTGCAGGTCATCAATGATCTGGAGAAAGATTTCCTGTTCTGAACTGACAGCTGGATAATAATCCTGTGCATCATTTTCCGAGGCTTCAAGAACGAGGGGAACGTCTCTGAATATCCTGACAAGATAAAAATAGCAAAGGCTCCTCAGGTACAAGGCTTCCGCTTCGAATGCCTTGCTCTCGTTTTCATCGAATGTCTGGTCCCTCCCAACAACTATGGGAGAGAATTTAAGTACCGTATTGGCAAAGTTTATCGTCCGGTACAACTGATCCCATTTGTTAAGCCCGTTCTCCGGATAAATAAATCCGTCCATTATCCTCCTGTCATCAGGGGATATGTTCTGGCCGGGAACAAATAGATCACCTCTTAATTCACCCCACTTAAACAATTTCTCCACGACTCCTGCCAGCTCTTTATATGTTCCGGCGATCACCGCCTGGACATCATCTCCTGATTGCCAGAACTCTTCCCTGGTGAGCTGGCTTTCAGGCTCGAGCTGTAACCACTCAGAACATCCAGCAGAGATGCTTAATGTTATAATCACCAGTCTATATCTGAGCCATCTTTTCATTGTTTACAATTTTCAGAACTTTATATTGATACTAAAAATAAAACTCATCGGTGGAGGTGTATCGGCTTTATCTTCACCTATGAAGAAGGGATCATTGCTGAACATGGGTACTTCCGGATCCACCCCCGTATAACTGGTCCATGTATACAGATTATACACCATAAAATGTAATTTGAGATCCTTCAGCCTGATCCTGTTCGCAAAGTCCCGGAAACTATAGCTGATGCTGGCGCTCTTGAACCTGACAAACGAGGCATCTTCCACAAACCGGTCAGATCCGAGCCAGTTATAACCCTGGTTATAAAGTGCCCTGGGAATATTTGTAATATCCCCCTGCCTTCTCCAGCGGTTAAGTACCGACACGCTCTGGTTATACCTGTAATACATGTTTTCATTGTTTATTTTGGTCCTGTTCACAATGTCCTGTCCCAACCGGTAATGGAAGAATAATGTAGCAATGAAGTTCCCCCAGACAACTTTGGACCCGAAACCACCGAGAAATCTTGGGTTGGAATCACCCAGCTTAACGATATCAAGCTCATTTATCAAACCGTCGTAATTGATATCCTGATAAATTGCATCACCACCCCTGAATCGGTATCCGTCAGCGTTTCCGTACCTCATATACAGGGGATCCCCCGCCATATCATAAATGACGTTTCCGTCCCCGTCGTGAGCTACGGCATCGGCATCGGTAGGATATACACCGAGGTATTTGAACCCATAGAATGAACCAATGGGATGGCCCGTCACGGCTCTTCGTGCATACTGCCCGTTATTGGCTTCGGATCCGAATTCAAAATCGAAATTCTCAGGGATCTCTGTGATCTTGTTCTCGTTATGGGCAATATTGAAATTGACATCGAGTTTGAGCTTTTCCTTTCTTATTATATCCGTCACAAACATGAGCTCCCAACCCCTGTTGTCCATTGATCCCCAGTTCCTGGTTATCCTTGGGAAACCGGATGTAGAGGGCAGACTAAGATTTTCCCAGATCAGGTCCTTGCTTTTCTGGCTGTATACATCGAAATGAAACTCCAGGTAATTTTTGAAAGCAAAAAGATCAAGTCCCCAATTGATCTGTGAGTTCTTTTCCCAGCGAAAATTATCCAGCTGCAGGTTGGTCGGAACCACCACGGCCATATCAATATACTCCTGCCCGGTGCTGTAGAGATTGAAATATCCGTAACTGCCGCTGGGCTGGTTGCCGTTCACACCGTAACTATACCTGAATTTTAAATCGTTAAGAAAATTAAGGCCGCTCATAAATGGTTCAGCAGAGATACGGTAAGCAAGAGAGATGGATGGAAAGGTTCCCCACCTGGATTCATAGCCAAAACGGGATGAACCCTCCCTGCGGATATTGAACTGTACCATGTACCTGTCCAGCAGGCTGTAATGTGCAAATCCCAGGAAGGCTACCATGCGGTTCTGGCTGTACCCGTCTCCGATCCAGTAAATAGGTGCAGGCTGGGCATAATTTGTGAGGTACGAGGAAGGCAGGTTGGATGTACTGCCATAATACCACCTGTTCTTTTTATCCGAAAGGGTAAAGGCGATCATCGTGGTTAGCTTATGCTTGCTGCCGCGCAAGAGAGTATATAAAAGCTGTGCCTGGGTCTCCAGGACGGAACTCTGTAAATCCATGCCTGAAGCAAGATTCACAGATGTGGATGTCCAGTGAAGGCCGGTAACATTTTGTGGCAGGAATCTGTTCTCAAGCTGGTTATCTATATCATAGGCCACAAAGCTCTGAAAAACAAGATTATCCAGAATATTATACTTGACCTGAAATTTCGTCCTCAATCGGTGTTGCTTCCGGTTCCAGGTGGACTCGTTTGCCATGGCCAGAGGATTATACCAGCGATTTCCCGACCCCTGGAAATTCTCACCCGGTGAAAAATAATTATCCGACATGTTGCCTTCGGGATCAAAGTCATAAATACTCATATTGGGTGCCTTTATATAGGCCAACTGACGAACTCCCCTGGCATCCTGGTAGTGTTCTGTGCTTTCTCTATAGCTCAGGTCGTTATCCGAATACGCATAGGATAAATCCCCGGAAAAAAGCAATTTTCGGGAAACATGGTAGTCGAGATTAAACCGGGATGTGAATCTTGTGAAATGCGTACCCTTGGTCGTTCCTTCCTGGTCAAGGTATCCAAGTGAAAACCGGTAGAGAGCAGATTCACCTCCCCCCATCAGTGAAAAATTGTGGTCGTGGGCAAGTCCGGTCTGGGTTATCTCATCCAGCCAGTTGGTATTCTGGGAGTAGTTATGGTATTCTTCCCAATTCTTATCATAGGCTAGTTCCTTCGGGATCTCCGTTGATCCGGAGTTTAAGATTCCCTCGAGCATCAGCATGGAATAGGAATCACCATCAAGTAAAGGAATGGACTTGGGTTGCTGGAGAATACTCAGTTTGTAGATGTAATCAAAAGTTGTCTTTCCCTTTACACCCCTCTTGGTCTCTATCAGCAGCACACCATTGGCCCCTCTTGATCCCCATACAGCAGTGGCAGCTGCATCCTTAAGGACCTGTATGGTGAGGATATCTTCGGGTGCTATATTCAACAGGCCGCTGAACTGTTCCTGGGTAACAGCAGAAAAATCAAAGTCATTGTCCAGTTCTATCTCAAACGGAACCCCGTCCACCACGATCAGGGGCTGGTTGGAACCGCTGATTGAGGCCGTGCCCCTGATCCTTACCGACATTCCGGCTCCAGGATCACCAGAAGCCATGGTAATATCAACATTGCTTGCACGACCTTGCAACATCTCACCCACAGAGGAAACCTTTACTTCCTCAAGCTCCTTCATATCGACTGTTGATACGGCACTGGTCAGATCCCTTTCTGATACGGGAATGAATCCGCCTATTTTCTTGCCTTCGGCAGTTACTACCACTTCATCAAGCAATTGGGTTTCTTCTTCCAGGTCAACCTCCAGAAAGGTTTGTCCAGATATCGTATGCTCCTCCGACATGAACCCGATGTACGATATCCTGACTTTCGTATCCGGGTTGGAAAGTCTGAGTGTAAAATTTCCATTCAGATCGGTAACGGTGCCATTTAATGACCTGTTCAGTTCATTTACCTCGATGATGGTAACACCGATCAGGGCTTCCCCTGTTTCATCAATCACCTTGCCCTTAAGTACCGATGGAACCTGGCTGAAGACGCTGATAAGAGGCAGCATTAAAATCAAAAAAACGATGTAATATCTTTTTATCATAATGCCGTGATTACTGGAAATAAAGACATGAATCAATTTGGTGGATCACTCCATCCTCCACAATGTGATTGGGATTGACAACATTTCTGATGTTACCCATATTATCTTTAATTCTCAGGTCATACTTTTGGTTCAGAACTTCTATCGTATTGAACAGGTAACCGCTTTCCTCGTCAATCCTTGTTGTGTTGAATATCCCGGATTTCTCTCCATCCGGGAAGATTACACCTTCTACAAAATGATAGCGCAGAAATTGCTGGATTGAATCCGCTTCAGCAGGTATTGATCCGTTCGCAATACCTGACTCCAGGGCCTCATTGGTAGGAATAAAACAACTGTAATAAGTTCCAACCGATACGTTATCAAGGCTTGTGGGCCGGTTATCGCTATCCAGCACCATTAAACCTGATTCGTAACATAACTGGTAAAATTTCTGGTATTGCGGGTAAGTGGCCGGGTCTGAAATAATCTCGAATATGGAAGTGTTTGGGGCCACCAGCATCCTGTCAATTTTATATACGATACCTTTGCCGCTGACGATTTCTGAATCGCCTATTTTGGAAGGTGTCACGTCACCACCGGCATAGATACCATCCTGTTCCACGGCTAGAAAAGTACTCTGTGAGGTCTCAATAAAAGTCCCTGCCTCAAAATCGCTCATTGACAGTTCACCAAAAATAATATGTGAATTCACGATGTCTGTAGCCTCCTTTCTTGAAATGGGATAAAATGGGTCCGGACCATACAATCCGTAACCCGATATTCCTCCCCTGAAAATATAACCTGCCTTCTGAATGGCAGTGTTAGTAGGTGCAAACAAGGTAAACTCGAGGTCCTCTTCATTGAGTAACCTGTCTGCAAGGTAAAATACCAGCATATTACAGAACCATTCATACTCACTGTTGCCGTAGATTGGCTGGGCGATGGACTCAAATATTTTCGGCAGGAAGTACTTGTTGATCCCGCAGAAGGGTCCATTACTTGCCATCTGGGAATAGTGTATATCACCTTCAGTTATATTGCAGTCCACCAGCAAGGATGTCAGGTCCCAGGTCCAGTCCTCCGTCAGGCTGCTGAAACCTGATGGCCAGTAGTTGATGCCAATATAATGCGCCAGGTACCAGTTTATCCAATATTCACCGATATGGTTTATGGAAGGATATCCCGTCGTTTGGTCCATTAAGAAATCATTCAGTGCCTGGTTGGTTGGAGCAAAAAGTGTCAGGATATTCTGTCCACCGTTATAGGAGACATTCTCAATATCCAATGAAGTTCCGAAAGGAAATATGCTGTTCATTTTAAGGAACAAGGAATCCAGTTCACCGTCCTCATCGACATCACCCTCATTGTCCTGGGCTGTGGTATAGGAACTGCTGTACTGGTAAAAAGTATTTTGCTCAAGCAATTCTCTGTATAAACTGAACTCATCCCTTTTCTCCAGAATCTGGTCATGATTATCCGGAGGTATAAGTACCTTATCAATTTTGTGTATCCAGCCATTCTGAGCAGGAACATCATGTTCAACTACCTCTGCACGGTCGATATGAAAGCCCCCGAAAACACTTCCGGGATAAAGAAATGAATAATTTACAGAGGCATCCTCTTCCAATTCTGCAAACAGCTCATCTGAATAAACCGGTATAAATTTTGGTTCATGGTAGATATTGTACCTCCGACCGAGTGTATCATACTCAATGGTAGTAGGTGGTATGTACCTTGTCGGTTTTTTAAAGTCCAGTGGGCTGTATTCGATAGTTACATCCTGCACCCCCAGCCCATATAAAAGCATGAATTTTGAATATGCCCAGAATATGATATGGTAATACACGATCCCTTCCAGTTCTTCCTCTGGGATGTCCTCAACTGAAGTATAACCAAATTCAGTAAAAAATTCTGAGAAGGCAGCGTCACTGGGTGCGAAAACGGTAAAATTGCCCGTCTTTCCCAGGACGTCATCGTATTCAACAAGTTCAACAGCTTTTATGAAATGAGTGTAGTTACCATCCTCCTCGAGCACATCCAGGATGGTACCGATTAATCCCTCGGGGATTTGATAGTATTCCTCAAATTCTTTGGTGCAGCCTGAAAGAATTATGAGAAGTAACAGAATCCCTGAGAAACCATATATGAAAGGTCTCAAAGAATTCATAACATAACCGGATAACCGGGTTTGGCCACAAGAACTAATTTACTAGTTATGAAATTTGCTTTCAAAAAACAATTATATATTTATAAATCGAAGTATTTTAAACTGCTTCTAAATAACAAACTACCTCAAAATCAGCCTGATAAGTGTTGTCCTGACATTTAACCGGAGATCATTTCAGGATCATGATCACTACCAGAAAGATCGCTATCAGCATCAGGAATACCAAGACTTCCATGATCCTGGTCCTTTTTTTATTTGATGTGATCCTGAACATTTAAGCAGTTTCCGAATATTAATAATTTGTAAGCAGATGGAGTATAAGGGATGTTTCAGAATATAGCATATATGTGTCTCTGTAACATATGTGTCAGAATTGATAACAAATGTTTCAGGTGGGATCTTTCCCCTGGGGATTTTCAATTGAACCGGATCCAGTCCTGATTATTATTCACTAGATCTTATCTTATACATCAGTTGGCCCAATTCCCTGGATTTTGCTATGATCTCTGCCTGGGGCACATCGCCCACGGTCAGGAAACCAGCCTGGTAGTTTTCTCCGTCAGGACGGCCTGTAACCGATTGATCAACCAGTTGGAACCAGTGGGTTCCAACAATATATGGATTATTGAGTGCACTTTTCACATAATGCTCGTAAAATTCCGCCCTTTCAACCTGATCAGCGGCATATCGTAATCCGGGTTGCAGCAGTCCGGTCTCAAGGGTGCCAAAATGAAATTCACCGATGATGATGGGATAATCCCCGCCATCCGGCGGTACCAGTTCAGAACAGGTATAGCGATACCTGTTAAAGCTTACTATGTCACAATATTCTGCAGCGATCTTGATAATATAGTTTAGACTGGTGTCTTCCGGATAAAGATGGAAATCCATACGGCAACCCAGATATAGCATCTCGGGGTCAACCTTTTTGACAGCCTCTCTGCATTGCGAATAATAATGCGAAGTAAATGCGCTCATGAAATCCCTCATATCTTCTGCCGCACCCGGGATCATACGGTTGTTTTTCAATAGCCCTTCCCAGCTAGAAAAGGAAGAACCCCAGACACTGTTCAATTGGTCAATTGTTCCATATTTATTCATCATCCTATCCACAAGGGCTATTTTTGCAGGCTGGTCTTTCGGTGCTAGCAGGATTTGTTCGGGGATTTTCGGGGCCCATTTAACGCCCCATTTCAATTCATTGTCCACGAACACCCCCAGGCACCAGGGATCATTCAGTTCATCTTTCTTTGATTTTAAGGTTTTTTCCAGATCTTCCCGGAATCCGGCTGCATATGGATCAGCGATCAGACCGGTCTTTCGGGAATATGCCGTGAGGACATAGGGTGTTTTCCTTTTCAGGTAAATGTCAGGATCCGACCAGTTGCCAATGGTATTCAAGCCCCAGTTCTGCATGCGTTCATGAAGGTGTTCATTGCTTACCTCTTTCCAGGATTCGCCATATTTCCTAAATAGATTCAGGGCATGAGAGCTCAACCACCT
>DAOUVF010000467.1 GCA_030667765.1 Bacteroides sp. | reverse complement strand
CCCTACCGGTTCGGGATTCATCATGGTATCCATGAGGAAGTTATTGATCTCGATGAGATTGCCTGCCACGTTAAGAGGGGACTGTACATCGCATAAAGATATAGGGAGGAGGCCCTGGGACTGATCCTTAAAATATTCTACCATCCGAAGGGTATGTATCCCGATAACCGTTTCCCGTATGGGTTTGATATCAGGGTACTGCAGGGCAGATTCCGTATCCTGGAAAGCGGGACGGATGGCAGGTGCCTGGTTTTCCTGCCAGAGGTAATCCAGTCCGAATGCACTTGCGGTGGTACCGATCCCGTACCATGGTTCTATGAAATTAGGGATATCCATCCGGTATTCCATGCTCTTCCGGAGACCGCCCAATTGCCATTCGAGTGATCTTTTCATGTCGGCACAGCCATCGGCAAATACCTCTGCCACCCTCATCCGGCGATAGACGGCAACACCGGAAACCTGCTGCTGGAAATCCCGGCAGAAATCCATCGTGCCTTCCTCGTATGCCCTGTAGGCCTCAAAATCAAATTCTTTAGCTGTGACAGGAACAACGGGTGTTGACTGGCTGTCGCGTTGTGTAATATCAAAATGGTCCTGTTTGGACATGTCTAGATGTGTTTAGTCCAGGTCAATGGATTCTATCCTGGGGATGAATATTTTAATGACAAGCCAGTTCAGGAGATACACTGAGCCGGCGATAACGAAAACAGTCGTATAGCTGCCGGTCCATTCCCTGATATAGCCCACAAAGGTAGCAGCAAGTGCACCACCAATCGCCCCGGCTGTGCCTATCAGTCCCGTTACAGAACCAACAGCGTTCCTGGGATAGATATCCGAGATGATGGAAAACATGTTGGCGGCCCATGCCTGGTGAGCCGAGGCAGCCAGGGAGATCAGTGCCACTGCAACCCAGAGTCCCCCGCCCAACGGGGCCAGGATCACCGGTAGCGCACAGAACCCGCAGATCAGGATCACGGTTTTCCTTGCAGCGTCAAGGGATTTTCCATTACGGATCATCCTTGACGAGAGCCAGCCGCCGGCAATCCCCCCGGCACTGGATACTACATATATGACAATCAGGGGCAGTCCTATCTTACTAAGGCTTATCCCGTAAGCATCATAGAGGAATTTCGGGAGCCAGAAGAGAAAGAACCACCAGACCCAGTCACTTATAAACCTTGTCAGTGCAAGCCCTATGGTAGATCTCAATGGCAGTAACCGGACCCATGGGGTTGATTCCGTCCGGTCCTCTCCATCCTGCCGGATATGCCGGTACTCCTGCTTGCTCAGTTTGGGATGCTGTTCCGGCTTATGATAATATAGCCGCCAGAAAATCAGCCAGATGAAACCCAGAGCCCCTGTGATGATAAATGCCCATTTCCATCCCAGGTGCAGAGCAAAGAGCGGGACAATGAGCGGAGCAGTGATCGCCCCGGCCGTGGAACCGGCATTGAACCATCCCGTTGCTAAGGCCCGTTCTTTTTTGGGAAACCATTCGGCCACTGTCTTTATGGCGGCAGGAAAGTTTGCGGATTCACCTAAACCCAGGGTAAAGCGGGCCAGGCCAAATCCAAAGACAGACCTGGCCAGTGCATGTGCCATGGCGGCAATGCTCCAGATCGTAATGGACAGGGAATACCCGATCCGTGTCCCGATCTTGTCCAGCAGCCTCCCCGTGGTAACCAGCCCGATGCCGTAGGCAACCTGAAAGGCAGTAACGATATATCCGTAATCTACCTCTGACCACCCCAGCTCTTCGCTGATATAGGGTGCCAGGATGCCGATGACCTGGCGGTCGATATAATTGATTGTGGTAGCAAAGAAAAGGAGGGAGAGTATCCTCCAGCGGTATGATCCACTTCCAGTTCCCATAGTTGATGTTGATCTGTTCGAAGTGTAAGTATAAAGTTACTTTTTCAACATTAAAGATGGCTGAATTTCTGAAATTATTTCATATTTCGGGCAAATGAATACTCTTACCGACAGCAAAGTCACTTGCTGCCTCGTTTTGTTCGATTGCCTATATTAATTAAAGTTATTAAAGGTCCCTGAGCAATGAAGGAAAAACAGTTCATTACTTGTGAATAAACGTCAGATTTTTCTATTTTTAGATACCAGCTAAACATTTATGTGAAATGAACCATTAATGTTAAAATTGAAAGAAAAAATGAGTAAACAATTAAGATTTTTAAAAGTCACAGCAATCTTCACTCTATGTTCCTTGTTTATTCCCGGAATGGCTACAAGAACATTGGCAGGAGAACCGTTTAATGCAAAGTTTGCAGAGAATCCCGAACATGCTACCGGAGAACAAAATACAAATAAAGGAGAAATAATTTATGATGCAGCGAAAATTGAAGAAAATGCAAGATTAATTAATCTGATTTTTGATACTTCAGAAGAAGCAATAACGCTTGATAATACCGAATTGATTGAAGATGATGCACCGGCAGTTGGATTACCGGAAAAATACTTTGGTATAGAATACAGAAAAGCAACGGCTCCCTGGCAGGAAGATTTGAAAAAAGGTGTGATGATAAAGAAAATCCTTATCCTGGATGACCCTGGAGCATGGTCAGGACAACTTTTGTTTTTAGGACAGGAGAGACAAGGAAATACAGAGCCTCTTCATATTTCAATAAACGGGTATCACTTTAT
>DAOUVF010000059.1 GCA_030667765.1 Bacteroides sp. | reverse complement strand
AACAACACCTACCAGGAAACAAAGCACCACACCCATGATGATCCAGGGCCATGGAATAAAAAAGGAAGTACCGACGATCATACTGACCAGGTTCCCTACCAGGATCCCGAGTATGATCCCGATGGCGCCTCCCATTTGTCCTATCAATACGGATTCAAAAAGAAATTGTTGCCTTATGGTGCCGGACTTGGCCCCTATGGCTTTGCGTATCCCGATTTCACGGGTTCTTTCGGTAACAGAAACCAGCATGATGTTCATCAAACCTATCACTGCTCCGAACAATGTGATAACGCCAATAAGGGTAGCGGCAATGGTCACAAATTTCAGGTTTTCTATCATCATATTTGCGATACTGTCACTTTTAATGATATGAAAATCGGATTCATCTTTCACATCCAGGTTCCTTACCTGCCTGAAAATACCTTCGGCTTCCCCTTGGGCAGCTTCCATCAGCATTCCGTCCGCCGGGGTCACATTGATGGAATACCTCATATTGGGCCTTGAGAAATACTGCCGGACGTTAGTATAGGGTAAAATACATAAACGGTCTCCTGCCCCACCCATGGATGATCCCTTCTCGGCAAGTATGCCAATGATCTTATACTTGCCATTGCCTATGGTGACAACCTTGTCCAGGGCCTGTTCATTTTTATTGAATACTTTATCGATAACAGATTGTCCGACAAGGGCATAGTTCCTGTTTGATACTACCTCCTGTGCACTAAAATTCCTTCCCTCGCCAATATCATACCCTGCCGTATTAAGATAGTTCTCATCCGCCCCGATAACGCTGACATTGGGATGGGTTTTTTCAGACTTGTACTTCACTGTCGCAATACCTGTGGCACGTGTCCAGATGGAAACTTCGGCCGGAAACTCAAAGGTTTCCTTGAATTCACGGGCCTCCCTGTAGGAGATATAATCATAGTTCCGCCGGCGTTCCCGCTCACCGCCAAAATGCACATTAATTGACCTGCTCTCGATGGAAAAAGTATTCGCCCCCATCCTGCTGAATTCTTCGGTAATAGAGTTCCTTATGGCATCAATGGCTGTCAGGATACCGACCAGGGCCATGATGCCGAATCCAATTATAAGCATGGTGAGAATAGCCCTGAGCATATTGGCCCGGATGGACCGCATACTAATGCGAAGGTTCTCTGAATAAAGATGTAAGAGCTTCATAAATTCCTGACAGTTAATTACCCCGGACTTCGTGCCAGAAGGCATATTTAATTTTTAAAAATACGAATTATTAAATTAGCTTATTAAATTTGTTATTATTTTGTAATACTTAATTTACAATCAGCTATGATATTCGACTTAGATGTGATCCGTAAGGCATACAAACTCCTCCCGGAGAGGGTTGACCATGCCAAAAAAACATTGAACAGACCCCTGACGTTGACAGAGAAGATCCTTTATTCGCACCTGGAGGCGGACCAGGAATTCAGGGATTTTAAAAGGGGGGAAGATTATGTCTATTTCAATCCTGACCGCGTTGCCATGCAGGATGCCACGGCACAGATGGCACTCTTGCAATTCATGCAGGCTGGCAGGGACAGGGTGGCTGTTCCGTCCACTGTGCATTGTGACCACCTGATACTGGCAGAGAAAGGGGCCGAACAGGACCTTGCCAGGTCAAAGGATATGAACCGCGAGGTATTTGATTTCCTTGCTTCCGTCTCCAATAAATACGGGATCGGATTCTGGAAGCCCGGTGCAGGGATCATACACCAGGTGGTCCTGGAAAACTATGCATTCCCGGGAGGCATGATGATAGGCACCGATTCACATACGGTGAATGCCGGTGGACTGGGGATGGTGGCGATAGGTGTGGGAGGTGCGGATGCCGTGGACGTCATGGCCGGTATGCCCTGGGAACTCAAATTCCCCAAATTGATCGGGGTAAAGCTCACCGGCAGGCTCAGCGGGTGGACTTCCGCCAAGGATGTGATCCTGAAGGTGGCAGGTATTTTGACCGTAAAAGGTGGAACCGGCTGCATTGTGGAGTATTTCGGAGACGGGGCCAACAGCATATCATGTACCGGGAAAGGGACCATTTGCAATATGGGAGCCGAGATCGGGGCTACTACCTCCCTGTTTGGGTATGACCAGAAAATGAATGAATACCTCAGCGGTACAGGCAGGAAGGAGATCGCAGTCCTGGCAGGGGAGATAGCTGCATACCTGGACGGGGATCCGGAAGTATACAAAGATCCGGAATCCTATTTTGACCAGGTGATAGAGATCGACCTTTCGACGCTGGAGCCGCATATCAACGGGCCCTTCACCCCCGATAAGGCCTGGCCCCTGTCAGCCTTTGCAAAGGCTGTGAAAGATAACGGGTATCCGGCAAAGCTGGATGTGGGACTCATAGGCAGTTGTACCAATTCATCCTATGAGGATATCACCAGGGCTGCTTCCGTGGCCAGGCAGGCCCTCGACAAGGGATTGAAAGCCAAATCGGAATTCACCGTTACACCCGGTTCGGAAATGGTCCGGTATACTATGGAAAGGGATGGCCTCCAGCAGGTCTTTGAAGATATCGGCGGTGTGGTTCTCGCCAATGCCTGCGGGCCGTGTATAGGCCAGTGGATGAGGCACAATGCAGCCAACCTGGAGGAGAATTCCATCATCACCTCTTTCAACAGGAACTTTGCCAAAAGAAATGATGGCAACCCCAAAACCCATGCTTTCGTGGCATCCCCTGAAATTGTTACGGCTTTGGCCATTGCTGGTGACCTGACCTTCCACCCGGGAAAAGACAGCCTGACCAATGAGCAGGGGGAAGAGGTTTCTTTGGATGAGCCTGTGGGACTCGAAATGCCGCCTGCCGGATTTGGGGTGGAGGACAACGGATACCAGGCACCTGCCGAAGATGGTTCAGGCATTGAGATCAACGTGAAACCGGATTCCGAAAGGCTGCAATTGCTTACCCCATTCAACCCTACCGGCGGGGAAGATCTCAGGGATATGAAGCTCCTGATAAAGGTCCGGGGCAAATGCACGACCGACCATATCTCCATGGCCGGACCCTGGCTCAGGTACAGGGGGCATCTCGACAATATTTCCAACAACCTGATGATAGGGGCCGTAAATGCTTTTAACCAGCAGACAAATGCGGTAAAGAACCAGCTCTCCGGCAACACTGCACCCGTTCCGGATACGGCCAGGTCCTACAAGAAGGAAGGCCTGAAAAGTGTGATCATCGGAGATGAGAATTACGGGGAAGGTTCCTCCAGGGAACATGCAGCCATGGAACCCAGGCACCTGGGCGTAGGTGTCGTACTGGTTAAATCATTCGCCAGGATCCATGAAACTAACCTGAAAAAACAGGGTGTGCTGGCCCTTACCTTTGCCAACAGGGATGATTATGACCTGATCAGGGAGGACGATACTTTCGAGATCAAGGGCCTTGACCGGTTTTCCCCCGGTAACCCCCTCCGGCTGCTGCTGCATCATGCAGATGGAAGCAAGGATGAATTTACGGTGAACCACTCCTACAATGACAAACAGATCGAATGGTTCAAAGCAGGCTCAGCACTTAACCTGATCAAGGAAGATAACAAATAATAACAGCGCATTCATGCTTCTGAAGATCATCACATGGCTCGAATCGCACCAGGGTACCTGTTCATTCCGGGAACATGCGGGGATTGATTGTCCCGGTTGCGGACTGCAGCGGAGTATCCTGGCACTGCTGAGGGGAGACCTGGTCGAAAGCATCCTGCAATTCCCGGCTCTCCTGCCACTGATGGCCATGTTTATGTTACTTGGATTCCTACTGGTCTTCAAGTTGAAACACGGAGCCTTTGTCCTGAAAATGTTTTATATCACGAATATTTCAATCATCGTACTGAATTACATCTACAAACTAATTATCCATTAATCCAAACCAACCATGGAAACAATTGAACAATCACCCAAAGGAGATACCCCTGCAGGACAGGTCGTAAAAGTTCCCATTCCTAACTCGCAGGGCATTTTGATACTTGGCATATTTTCCCTAGTCACCACTATTTGTTGCGGCGGGATAGGTTTTGTGGGACTCGTACTCGGGATCATCGCTGTGGTGATGTCCTCAAAGGCAGAGCAAATGTATGCGGAAAACCCCGCTCCGTATACTGAAACCTCTTATAAGAACGTAAATGCAGGGAAAATTTGCGGGATCATCGGGATCGTGGTGAATGGTGTAATAATCCTTGCCGGCATCATTTACCTGCTTGTTATCGGAGCTGCACTACCGGCCTTCTTCAACTCATTCCCCTGGGAGAATGTGATCAATTGAGATTACCGGAACGCATAGATGCTCTTGTCAGGCTGGGTGAAGTTCTGAGGAAAGGATTGCATGAAGCCGACCTGAAAACACTTTCTCCGGACAGTCCGGGGGAAATACTTTTTCAATCAGGGGAATTACTGGACCTGGTAGCTGAGGCCGGGGCTGTGAATCCCTGGTTCACACCATATTCCATATACCACGCCCTCACCGATACCTGCCGGATGCTTGAGCGGGATCATCTGGTGGACTGGACAGGCAGGTATGATGAGAAAGAGCTTGACAGACCTTCAGTTAAAAACATCGGGACAATTCTTGCGGGGAATATCCCGCTGGCTGGTTTTCACGATTTCCTTTCCATCCTTATCAGCGGTCATCACTTTACAGGGAAACCGTCAGGGAAAGACGACAGGCTACTGCCCTTCCTGGCAGATAAACTGGTATCTCTCCAGCCTTCCTTCGGCAAGCGGTTCTCCTTTGTGGAAGAGAGACTTGGCCGGATTGATGCCATCATTGCCACCGGGAGTAATAATACTTCCCGGTATTTTACCTATTATTTCGGGAAATATCCCCATATATTCCGGAAAAACAGGAATGGTGTTGCAGTGCTGAGCGGAAATGAGAACGTGGAAGAGCTCACATCCCTGGCCGATGATATTTTCATGTATTTCGGACTTGGCTGCCGTAACGTGGCAAAGTTTTATGTCCCGGAAGGATTTGACTTCAAAGGATTTTTCCCGGCCATGGAAAAATATACATCTGTCAGGCATCATCATAAATATGCTAATAATTACCTCTACCGCCGGTCAGTCTTCCTGATGAACAGGATAGAACACCTGGACAATGAATTCCTGCTGGTATGCCCGGATACCAGCTTCAGTTCGCCGGTCAGTGTACTGCACATGGAGAGGTACGGAGACCTTGCAGCCGTGGACAGGCACCTTTCACTATACCGGGAAGAGATACAGTGTGTGGTCACATCTGCATCCCTCGCCACAGCCCGGATCCCCTTCGGTGAATCCCAACACCCAATGTTGTGGGAGTATGCAGATAATGTGGATACTTTAAAATTTTTAAGTAACTTGTCATAAAACTAATATATGGTCCTCAAGTTCAGGTTGATATCAAATGAACAGGATGATTTCATCCGTGATATTGAGATCCTGGATGTGCAGACCTTTTTTCATCTCCACGAAGCCATCCAGGATAACCTGCATTTTGACAAATCGCAGATAGCTTCCTTCTTTATCTGTAACCAGAAATGGGAAAAGGAGCAGGAGATCACCCTTTTTGAGCTATCGGAAGAAGAAGCTGCCAAGGTGCTGGTCATGGACAATACCAAAATCGGGGATTATATGCAGGGCACCCATGACAAGATGCTCTATGTATATGATATCTTCAATGAAAGATTGTTTTTCATCGAGCTGGTGGAAATTCTGAAACAGGACACCTCAATAGCCTACCCTTGTTGCAGTTTTGAAAAAGGGCAGGCCCCCCAGCAGATTTTCATGGATGCTATCTTCAATTCACAACCCCAGGAGGAGAGCACTCCCCTGGACAATGCTTCCCTGGATGATGAAATGTTCGACCAGCAAATTTTCGACGACTCCCTTCCGGATGAAGAATAAATACGCGATTTTCATAGTCGGTCCAACCGGAGTGGGGAAAACAGCAATGGCTGTGAGGGTGGCTGGAGCGCTGGGGACCGAGATCATTTCCGCGGATTCAAGGCAGGCCTATAAAGAACTCAATATTGGCACTGCTGTGCCCGGTACGGAATATCTCAGCAGAGTCAGGCACCACCTCGTACACCACCGCTCTGTGCAGGATAAATACAATGCCAGCATGTTCGAAGTGGAAGCCCTGCAGATCATGGAAAAGCTATTCAGGGAACATGATACAGTTGTTATTGCGGGTGGATCGGGACTCTACATCCAGGCCCTGATTGTGGGAATAGACGATGTCCCCGGAGTGGATCCTGAGATCCGCAAGAGGCTGTTGGAAAGACTTTATGACGAGGGACTGGAAAGTCTTAGGTTTGAGCTGAAGAAACTGGATCCGGACTCCTGGGCATCCATTGATCTTAAAAACCCGGCAAGAATTCTGAAGGCCCTTGAGATCAGCCTGACAACAGGCAAACCTTATTCATCCTTCCTGACAAAAAAAAGCAAGCACAGGGATTTCTCCACTCTGAAGATAGGGCTGAACATGGACCGCGCCGCGCTTTATGCCAGGATTGACGAGAGGGTGGAAGACATGATGGAGGATGGCCTCCTGGATGAGGTTAAGTCCTGCCTGGCCTACAGGGACCTGAACGCACTGAATACCGTCGGGTATAAAGAATTATTTGACTATCTTGACGGCCGGATCAGCCTGGATGTGGCCGTCCGCCTCATCAAAAGGAACAGCAGGAGATATGCCCGCAGGCAGCTGACCTGGTTCAACCGTGATGATGAAATAGCCTGGTTCGGTCCAGACCGGTTCGAAGAGATCATGGACCATATCCACCGGAATGCTCAAACTGGATATCAAATATAACATAAGGGTATATGCCCTTATCATCAATGAGCGGAAGGAGATTCTGCTGAGCGATGAATACCAGATGGACATGAAGATGGTGAAATTCCCGGGAGGCGGTATGGAGCACGGGGAAGGGACCATAGATTGCCTGCAGCGGGAAGCCATGGAGGAATTCGGTCAGTCCCTCGTCAACATCAGGCATTACTACACCACTGACTATTACCAGCCGGCCCTTTTCTTCAAGGACACGCAGTTGGTCAGCATTTATTACCTGGCTGAATTCAGCGAGGAAATCCGTTTCAGGCTGTCCCGTAAACCCTTTGATATCCAGGAAATGAAGAATGGACAGCAATCCTTCCGATGGGTGCCCCTGTCCGGTGTCGTGGAAGAGGACCTTACCTTCCCGATTGACAGGAAGGTGATCCGCCTGTTAAAAGATATCAAAGATGAAGAATAGCCGGGCTGCGCCGGGAATGGTCTACTTTTTCCGGGGCATAGCCTCTTTAAATTCCCTGATCAATGTCTCAATTGTTTCCTTAACAGAGATGATCTTTGTGGCAAAATATGCATTTGACCCGGCGAAGGCGAAGCCATTATAAAAGTTCCCTTTCATGGCATTGACCAGGGCGGCCACAATGCAATAAGGAGTAGATTCTATATCGCACGTTTTCAGGCATTTATATGGGCATTTAACAGGACGTTTCTCCCCCCTGTTTATCTTGTCAATGAATTCATTTCCAATGGCACGTCCGGGCATTCCAACGGGACTGTTGATTATTTCCATATCCTTTTCATAGGAATCAATGTAGGATTGCTTGAACGCAGTGGAGGCGTCACATTCATCGGTGGTAACAAAACGTGTCCCCAGCTGTACCCCGGATGCTCCCATGTCCATGATTTCCTTTATATCCGCCCCGGTATAAATTCCACCCGCAGCGATTACCGGGATGGTAACCTTGTATTTTTCTTCGAAAACCTTTACCTCCTTAATTACATCGGGCAACAGCTTCTCCAGGGTATACTCAGGATCGTCGAGCTGGTTCCTTTTAAATCCGAGGTGCCCCCCGGCTTTTGGGCCTTCCAGGACGATGGCATCCGGCAGGTAATCATACTGATCTTTCCATTTGGTACATAAGATCCTGGTAGCCCTTCCTGATGAAACGATGGGAACGAGCTTGGTTTTTGACCCCTTTGTTAAAAACCCGGGGAGATTCATGGGAAGGCCGGCACCGGAAAATATGATATCGATGCCTTCTGAGATGGCTGTTTTTACCAGTTCCGGAAAATTGGTAAGGGCGACCATGATGTTCACACCGAGAACTCCACTGGTGATTTCTCTTGCCTTTTGAATTTCATTTTTCAGGGCCCTGATGTTAGCTTCGACAAAATTCTTCCTGTAATCAGGTTCAAACATACCGATACAGGCAGCTGCAATCACACCTACCCCACCTTCGTTTGCTACCGCCCCTGCCAGTCCTGACATGGATATACCTATGCCCATTCCCCCCTGAATGATAGGAAGTTTAATCTTCAGATCCCCAATATTTAAATTCCTCATTATACAAGCTCTCATTAATAATCTGGGCAAAGCTACGCTTTTATTTCTGATTCAGCATATATTGCCTATTTAGTTGTAATATTAGGTTTGTAGATAAATTAGCTGTACTTTCGCGCCTCTTTTTACCAAAGATACCTCCCCGAGCGGGAGGTTCAAAAACCTGTTTAACATATCAGTATTGAAGCTTTGGCGATGCTGCCCTTGCATAAGGCAGGTGTAGAAAAATAATGTATAATAAATTACAATTCAATGTATAAAGAAACAAGAACGAAATATAAGAAACAATCAAGACCTCGAACAGGTCAAAAGAATCACAAGCAGAAGAGCAGGATTGATATCCATAAACTGATCAATGACCAGCTGGAAACACAACCGTTGAAGCCCTATGTGCAGTTGCATTCATTCGGGGACTTCTCTCTACATGGTAAACTGCTGCAACGGATATCCGACAGTAAGTATTTAATCCCAACAGAGATACAGGACAAATCAATATCGCATATACTCAATGGTAGCGACCTGATCGGTATCGCTGGGACTGGAACCGGTAAAACCGCAGCTTTCCTCATACCCATCATTCAACAATTAATTGAAAGACCTGTAAAAAACAAAGCACTGGTCATTGCCCCTACCCGTGAACTTGCATCTCAAATCCTTGAGGAATTCAGGAAATTAAGCAGGGGACTTGACCTGTATGCCACAGCCCTGATCGGGGGTGTAGATGTAAGCCGCTCGATAAAAGCCTTACACAAAACCAACCATGTGATTATTGCCACCCCCGGCAGGTTGATCGATATGGCTGAGAGGCGGCATTTATCACTGGAAAGTTTCCAGATCCTGGTACTGGATGAGTTTGACCGTATGCTTGACATGGGCTTTCTACCTGATGTACAGAAGATCATCGATCAGATGTACAACAAAGAACAGACCCTTCTCTTCTCAGCAACCATGAACAATACACAGAAAGCTGTTATTGAGTGGATCACCAATTCACCTGTGAAGGTAACTGCAAGTACGGGGAGGCAGTTAACGCATGCCATTGCGCAAGATGTACTTTATGTACCGGGGGACCGTACCAAAACGGAAGTCCTTCATGACCTGATTTCAGAAAACAAGGATGAGAAAGTGTTATTATTTTGCGATACGAAGCGAATGGTAAACAAAGTGCAAAAGAAGATGCAATCAGGCAATATCCGGTCCGATATGATACATGGGGACAAAACCCAGCGGGCCAGGGAATTGGCCCTGAATAAATTCAGGAAAGGACAGATACAGGTACTGGTAGCAACCGATGTGGTGGCCAGGGGAATTGATGTTGTAGATGTATCCCTGGTAATCAACTATGAAGTTCCAGGTAATTACAACGATTACGTTCACCGTATCGGCAGAACAGGAAGGGCCGGCAAATCTGGAAAAGCGATCACTTTAATCGGCTGATGGCAGGGCGGGCATTCAGGTAATGGTCATAAAGAACTGCCTGTTGTGACCTCTCGTGCCAGTTCTATAATCCGTGCGGTCATGGCCTCCCAGGTGAAGCGTTTTCTTTCTTCCAGGATGTTCTGGCGGAATGCTGCTGCCCGGTCCTGTTCAAAAAAATCTGTGATTGCCTCAGCAATCGCATGCTCATCGACGGGAGTAACATATCCAACCTTCACATGAGGGACGATCTCTGCCAGTCCCCCTACATCCGTCACCAGCATGGGTACACCAAAATGATAGGCAACCTGGCTCACACAGGCTGTAGTATACTGGTTAATAATTCATTGAAGTCAAACAATGATGCAATTGAATAATCGTCAACCTTATTCACGGACTTATCATTAATTAGGATAGAAATCATGTTTGCTCGTTTGCCAAATTCCAGGTCCTTATTGGAATCTCCAACGATGATGCTTTTGGTAAAATCAATTTCCGGAAAATCCTTTATTGCCTGTAGAGACATACCTATACCAGGTTTTCGCATTGGAGAGCCCTCTTCTTCCAACTGGGGTGCATGATAAATAGCATCTATATTTCCTCCCATTTTCCTGACTCGTTCTAACAGGAAGTTGTGTATTTGATTCAGATCTTCCTCTGTCATTACTCCCTTTCCTATTCCTTGTTGGTTTGTCACAATGATAAGCCTTCCAAAAAAATTCGAAAGACTCACAATTGAATCAAGTGCTCCCGGAATAAACTCGAACTCATTTAAGGATTTGACATAGTCTTCATCCAATTTTCTATTGATTACTCCGTCCCTGTCAAGAAACAAGGTCCAGGACTTGTCAATCTCAGGAAACATGCCAATTTCATATTGCGCCCTTTT
>DAOUVF010000259.1 GCA_030667765.1 Bacteroides sp. | reverse complement strand
CCATTCATAACATACTGACCGAGTCCCAATGCAGAAACTGCATATCCGTCTTCCGGCTCCATATGTGCCACCGGATAATAATTGTATGACTGTGCCATGCCGCTGATATGAGGATAATGATACCCATGATAATTATTACCAACCACTTCCTGGATAACAACAGCCATCTTCTCATCATCGATTTTGAAATTTATGGCTTCAAAATACCTGCGTGCATTTTTGGAATATATGGATGCGTATACCAGCTTGATGGCATCTGTTGCCTGTTTCAGCCGCGCATTGAATTCGGAATGATTGTTGGGCAGCAGATAGGTTGCGAATACCCCGGCAAATGGGTGATAAGAACTGTCTTCCAAGAGACTGGAAGACCTGATGGCCAATGGATTCTTTATTTTTTTGAGCAGGCCTCTAAGTTTTTTCTCCAGGCCATATGATAAATCACCCTCAAGGAATCTCTGTTTAATTTCCTGATATTCAAAATCGGAATGAATTAATTCATGCAACTTATTCCTGTCCATGAACAGGTCAAACTCATCAGTGCCGATCAGGAATGTTATAGGAGTGCGTATCCTGATGCCGGGGATCACATCCGAAAAGTCCAGGTTGTATATCAGCGTGTTGATGAATGCCAGTCCCCTGCCTTTCCCCCCCAACGTACCGCTGCCGAGGCTGACAATATTTTTTTCTTCAAGGATGGCCTGTTCTTCAAAGTTGACGATCTGACCGATATTAGCCTCATTGCGATGTTTATTGATGACGAATTTAAGGTAGTTCCTGTATGCGGTCGGGGTTTCGAATCCGGCAATCTTAACAGGATGGATCATTTTGGCAATCTTGATCTCCCCCCTTGCCATCAACCACAGGGAAAAGTGATTACGTTTGGCATGATAGAGCAATGACTCCGATGGAATGGTATCGATATGATTCTCGAATTCCCTGAGCGTTTTAGCCTCTGCAATGGTCTTGCCCGAAGCATCCTTGTATATGAAATTCCCAAATCCCAGGTGATGCCTGATAAAAGTTTCAATGTCCCCTGTCAGGGTTTCCGAGTTTTTGTTGATAAAAACAGAATTCAATTCGAAAGCATGATGGGAACACTGAACATCGGAGGACTGGATCACGGTAGGTAAGCTTTTTAATTGCTCCCTGACCTGGGTGACAAGCCGGAAGCCAGCTTCTTCATCCAGAACCCCTTCCCGGGGGAACATTACATCTGTGATCAGGCAAAGCAGGTGTTCCTTATACAAATTAAAAATATCAATGGCCTGCTCATATGTGGTGGCAAGGAGAATTTTCGGGCGTGCCCGCAACCGCAATATCTTGTACAGGTCATCCGTGCTCACATCATCAATAATCCGTTTGGTTTGTTCCATGACATTGCTGTAAAGGATAGGGAGGTAGCGTGAATAGTACTTCTCCGAATCCTCAACCAGCAGGATCACTTTCACCATGCCAACATCCGTATCATTTTCCACGTTTACCTTATCTTCCAGTTGCAGGATCATGGTAAAGAAAACCTTGCTGTCACCATTCCAAACAAAAACACGGTCGACGATGTCCAGATGGATGGCATGCTCCTTAAACCTCGTGAGTTCCCGGTCATTATTGAGCAAGGCATAAATGGGTATGTAGGGAAAATCCTTCTTCACCTTGCTACCGATCTGTACCGGTATATGCCAGTCAGTCCCGATCATCAGGATCACCATGTCAAAATGCTTTGATTTCAATTGCTCAACTGCTTCCTCATAAGATGATACTCCCGTCACCCTTGGCATGGATATCAGGTTGAGCTGGTGATACTCCCCCAGAAAGTGTTCAAAGAAGTTCCCGTCTTTTTCAATGGTATAGGCATCATATAAGGTCGCTACCAGCAGTATCTCTCTGGCCCTGTAAGGCATCAGATCGTGAAAAATATCCCTGTTCGTGTTTTTTTTGTTTAAAAATTTCTGGAGCAGCTGCCTGGAACTGAATTCAGTTTGCTGATGTAGAGGTTCTGCCGGTTTGAGTTTATTGCCACCTGCTGACAGATGCAAAACCTTCCTGGCTTCCAGACTGTCAATGTAATTCGACAGTATGCTTGCCAGGTTGTTGATCAGGTCTCGTTCCTCCTTCAGAAAAGGTCCCTCATCCAATTGCCTGAACTCCTGAAGGTAAAAAACCTCTATTGTTCCCTCTTCACCATTGATTGTCCGGAAAGCCTGCTGCTGACACCATTCTGTCTTCCTGAAATGCTGCGAAAGATACTTTTTCCCTGCATAACAGATACGCGCTACGGTGCGTTCAGGGTATTGCCATGATTGCGGGAGGATCTTCACGATCTGCTGAAATGTTTCATCCGGGGATTTACCCTCTCTCAGGATCTGGGTAGTCCGGTTGATACAGGCCAGTTCCTTCAAACGCTCCTTCTTCTCGGCGATGATCCTTTCAACCTCTCTTGAATTGCTGCTTTCAGCCATTTTACTGCCTGTTTATACAAAAATAAAAAAAACGAAGATCAAATGGAGCTATCGGGCAGATAAAACAAATACCGTAAACTTGATCCCAGACCTGTGGGAACCGCTTACGGTATTGTGCAACAGGCCGTAATTATTATTCAACCTCAAATGTGTTCCCGGAATGTAGCAAATCATTAACCGTCTTAATCTTAGACTGTTTCTTAGCCGCGGCTATCTGACTGGTTAACAGCGATTCATAAACGGTGCTGCCCCAGGCGCGGATAACACCCATTGCCACAGGCAATTCCGGAAGCGCCATGCGGGCAAGCATGTAATGGGTTGTGTCGTCAGGATCTTTATCATCATGGACCAGGATATCTTCCATCTTATATCCGTTTTCTCCTATGGTAACAGCTTTCAGACGGCCACGCTCCATGACCAGGCCTTTCTTCCCTTCCTTGCCAAAGATCATGGGTTCACCGTGTTTCAGGTATATCTGATGCTCGTCCCGAACCTCTTTGCCTGTGATTTCCTTGTGGACCTGGTTGGCAAATATGATACAATTCTGCAGAACTTCGACTACTGAAGTACCTTCATGTTCTGCTGCCTTGATCATTACCTCCCTCATCATCTTTGGTTCTGTGTCCACTACCCGTGCAAAAAATGTGCCCTGTGCACCCATGACAAGTTCCCCCGGCATGAAGGGATTTTCAATAGTCCCATCCGGTGATGTCTTGGTAACGCTTCCCTTGGGTGTGGTAGGTGAATACTGTCCCTTGGTCAAACCGTATATCTTGTTATTGAAAAGGAGGATGTTGACATCAATGTTCCGCCGCAGTATATGGATAAAATGATTCCCCCCTATGGCCATCAGGTCACCGTCACCGGTAACCACCCAGACACTCAGGTCGGGATTCGCCACCTTTATTCCTGATGCAATGGCGGTTGCGCGTCCATGCAGGCTGTGAAATCCGTAGGTGCGAATGTAATACGGGAACCTGGAGGAACAACCGATCCCGGATACAAATACTATATTCTCCTTTTTAACTCCTATCTCAGGCAGGGCATTCTGGACGGTGGATAGTACAGAATGACCACCGCATCCTGCACACCATTTTACAGGTTGTTCTATCTTAAAATCTGCTTTTGTGAGTTCTCCGATATTTTTCAGCGCATCGCTCATGATAATTCCTCCAGTATTTGATTGAACTTAGACTTCAATTCCGAGATCATAAATGGCAGTCCCTGGACCTTATTATACTTCAAATATTCAAATTCCGGATATACCATTGTCAGGTGACTGGCAAATTGTCCCAGGTTCAACTCACATACGATCCTTTTTTTGAATCCTTTCAATACCTTATTTGTATTGGCCGGCAGGGGATGAATGTAATTGAACTGTGCAAGGCTGACGGACTTCCCTTCGTCCTGCAGTTCCTCAACTGCGGTGATCAGGGCACCATATGTACCTCCCCAGCCAATGACCAGCAGGTCCCCTTCCTTATCTCCTATGATTTCCTGATCCGGTATAAATTCAACCACCTTCCTGACCTTGGCATCCCGCTGTTCAACCATAATCTGATGGTTCAGCGGATCATGCGAGATTTCCCCTGTAATATCTGCTTTTTCAAGGCCGCCCACACGGTGCCGTAATCCTTCCTGTCCGGGTATCGCCCAGTACCTGGCCAGTTTATCCGGCCGCCGGTGATAAGGGAAGTAATTCGGATCATTGTCCTTCACGACCGGGACCTCAATATCCGGCAGGTCATTTACATCCGGGATATGCCATAATTCTGAACCATTCGCCAGGTACCCGTCGGTCATCAGGATCACAGGGGTCATATGCTCAACTGCTATCTTGGAAGCGATAAATGCGTAATCAAAACAATTGGCCGGTGTACTCGCGGCAATAACAACAACAGGACTCTCCCCGCTCCTTCCATAGAGGGCCTGCATCAGGTCCGCCTGTTCCGTTTTGGTCGGAAGTCCCGTAGAAGGCCCTCCCCTCTGGACATTCACAATCACCAGGGGCAGTTCGGTCATGACAGCCAGTCCGATTGCCTCTCCTTTCAGCGCCAATCCGGGTCCGGATGTAGAGGTCGCTGCCAGCCTGCCGGCAAAACTGGCGCCGATGGCCGAACAAATACCGGCAATCTCATCCTCAGCCTGGAATGATACCGCCCCCAATTGTTTCATCGCGGAAATTTCCTGGAGAATTTCTGAAGCTGGGGTAATGGGATAGGAACCGAGGAAGAGGGGTTTGCCGACTTTCTCCGCAGCAGCCAGCAATCCCCATGAGGTAGCCTGGTTGCCGGTTATATTCCTGAACAATCCCTTCTTCTTCCGGGCCGGATTCACCAAAAAAGTGGTCGCCATGGCCTCTATGGTTTCGGCGTAATTGTAACCTTCCCGCAGGACCTTG
>DAOUVF010000244.1 GCA_030667765.1 Bacteroides sp. | reverse complement strand
TTTTATTATCTTTACCGGGATCAATTAAATCAGGAATACCATGTGTGATAGTTGCGGATGCGGACAAGCAGGGAAAGAACCGACCATACTTAAACCGGGCGAAGAGAGTCACCACCATACGCACACCCATGATGGTGTGGAGCATACCCATGACCATCATCACGGGGATGGTCACCATCATGACCACGATCATACACACGACCATGATCACGGACATTCCCATGAAAGGAGGCTGGAGATCGAGCAGGATGTGCTGGGCAGGAACAATCTGCTGGCCGAACGGAACAGGGGATTTTTTGAAGCTAAGAACGTGCTGGCACTGAACCTGGTAAGTTCACCGGGTTCCGGAAAGACCAGCCTGCTGGAAAGGACCATCAGGGACCAGGGAAAGAAGCTTTCTTTCTTCATCATTGAGGGTGACCAGCAGACCATGAACGATGCAAACCGGATCAAAGAGGCCGGTGCCCCGGTGGTGCAGGTTAATACAGGTGAGGGTTGCCACCTGGATGCGGATATGGTGAACAGGGCCGTGAAAAAACTGGAGGTGGAGGATGGAGCCATACTGATGATAGAAAATGTCGGTAACCTCGTTTGTCCGGCCATGTTCGACCTTGGTGAGTCATCCCGCGTGGTCATTATGAGCGTGACCGAGGGTGAGGATAAACCCCTGAAGTACCCCTACATGTTCCAGTCCTCCGATCTCTGTATCATCAATAAAACAGACCTGCTGCCCTACCTGGATTTTGACCTTGAGCAGGCCAGGAAATATGCCGAGCAGGTCAATCCAAAGCTGGAGTTCATAGAATTGTCAGTAAAAACAGGTGAGGGAATGGACAGCTGGTATGACTGGCTCGGGCAAGCCGCTAATCCATCTCAGGTTTGAAAGATGATTATAAAACCTATTTTGAAGAGTCTGTTTCTAACCGGTTTTCTTGTCTTACATATTACAGGATTTTGTCAGAATCATAAAACCATTTTTGTTGAAGCTGAGAGCTTCGCGAATTGTGGAGGCTGGGTAATCGACCAGCAATCCATGGATGTTATGGGTTCTTCATATTTGTTAGCACATGGGATGGGAATACCCGTCCCTGATGCTGAAACGACCATTCATCTGAAAAAAAATGGAGATTACCACATCTGGGTGAGAACGAGGGACTGGGTTGCTCCATGGCAGGTTGAGGGTGCTCCGGGTAAGTTCCAGGTACTTTTCAATTCAAAAGCCCTGTCAACTACTTTTGGAACCCGGAGTAATGACTGGCACTGGCAGGACGGTGGAAGTATCCGGCTCAATAAAGGCCCGGTTAATATATCTCTTCATGATCTGACAGGATTTGAAGGCAGGTGTGATGCCATCCTGCTGACTACTGACCAGGATTTTTCTCCTCCCGGGGACCTGAAAACATTAACAGATTTCCGCAGGCAGGCACTTGGGTTCCCTGAAGAACCGGAGGATGCAGGTGATTATGATTTTATTGTTGTAGGTGGGGGGATGGCCGGTATCTGTGCAGCAGTAAGTGCTGCAAGGCTGGGATGCAAAGTGGCCCTGATCCAGAACAGGCCCGTTCTTGGCGGTAACAACAGCTCGGAAGTCCGGGTTGGCCTGTCAGGATTGATCTATCAGGAACCATATACAAATCTCGGTTCACTGGTTGATGAAATTGGTGGGATAGGACACTGGACTTTATGGGAAGCACAGCGGGATACCGCTTCAGTGCGCAGTAAAAAGATTTTAGAGATCATTGAACAATATCCGGAGAAAAAAGAACACAATGCGGGTCCCCCGGCCAATTATGCGGATGATAAAAAACTGGGGGTTGTACAGGGAGAAGAAAACCTGAGTTTGTTTTTGAATACCCATGTGCTGTCAGCAGAAAAGGTTGGTAACCGGATTGTATCTGTGACCGGAAGAAGCATCATAAGCGGTAAGGAATATAAGTTCAGGGGAAAATTGTTTGCAGATTGCACGGGGGATGGGAACCTTGGTTTCCTGGCAGGGGCGGATTTCAGGGTAGGCCGGGAGGCAAAATCGGAAACAGGAGAACCACGGGCTCCCGTCAAATCTGACCAATTGATTATGGGTACTTCTGTTCAATGGAATTCCACCCGGATGGACCGGCCCCTTGCATTTCCCACCACCAGTCCATGGTCAGTCAGGTTTGACGAACAAACGTCCGTCAAGACTACGAAGGGGGACTGGGACTGGGAGACGGGGGCTCAGAGAGACCAGGTGAGGGATATAGAGGTGATCAGAGATTATGCATTAAGAGTGATTTATGGCAACTGGGATTTTCTTAAGAATAGGAGCATTGAAAAAGATGAATTTGCCAGGCATAAACTGACCTGGGTAGCCTATATTGGGGGTAAGCGCGAGTCGAGAAGACTTTTAGGTGAGGTTGTATTAAGAGAGCAGGACATACTGGAAGGAAGAAAATTTCCCGACGGGTCTTTTACAACCACCTGGGATGTGGATCTTCATTTCCCGGTCCGGAAAGATGGTTTTACCGGAGAACCATTCCAGTCAAGGGCAGATATGAGGAAAATATATCCCTACCAGGTGCCCTACAGATGCCTGTATTCCCGTAATGTTTCCAATCTTCTCATGGCAGGACGAAACATAAGCGTGACACATGTTGCCCTGGGTACCGTCCGTGTACAGCGGACTACAGGGATGGCAGGAGAGGTTGTTGGAATGGCAGCCTCAGTTTGTATTAATCACAATTGCATGCCAGGGGATGTTTATGAAAAATACTTTTCCGATCTGGATGCATTGATGAGCCTCGGTACCGGAAACCCGGATTGGTGATTTAAATATTTGTAAATCAAACCTAAGCATGAGTGATATAAATAAAACAGACCTGTATAACTGGTGTAAAATACCTGTCAATGAGCTTGAAGGCCATCCTGATCTGAAGATCCCCTTTTGTCTGACAAAAGATTCAGACGAAATGGGTGAGGTGATGGCTCGTGATCTTGTAGCTGACATCAAATTTGCCAATGCGGATGGAAAATCATTGCGGGCAATTGTTCCATGCGGACCCAAATGCTGGTATGCTCCTTTTACCAGAATGGTTAATGAGGAGAAAGTATCACTCGGCAATCTAACTGTTTTTCATATGGACGAATGTCTTGACTGGGAGGGTAATCTGCTTGCCAAAAACGATCCTTATAATTTCCGCACTTTTATGGAACAGCATTTCTATGGTGGAATACCGGCTGATCTGGCTGTGCCTGAAAAGCAACGTATTTTCCCGGAACCGAACCGTATTGAAGAGATAAAACAAAAGATAGCCGAAGCCCCAATCGACATAACCCTCGGAGGATGGGGACAGGATGGCCACATTGCTTACAATCAGGCGCGACGCCATCCTTTCTGTCAGATATCTGTTGAAGAATTGCGCAATTCCGAATTAAGGGTGCAGGAGAATAATCCGGATACAGTTATTGCACTGGGACAAAGGTCCTTCGGAGCTGCCTATCAATTCGTTCCGCCAATGTCCATTACCCTGGGTATCAAAGAGTGCCTCTCGGTCAAAAAGGTGCGCCTGTACAGTGATACAGGTTCCTGGAAGCAAACAGCCCTGAGGGTTGGACTTTTTTCAGATATAACTGCCGAATATCCCCTGACCCTGCTTCAGGAACATCCCGATGCCAGGCTGACTGCCACCGTTGATACTGCCTCTCATCCAATTTCAGAAAACCCGGAGTGGGAATTCAAAGGCATAAACGCATGATGAGGTATGATCACATTATTGGTACCGGTGGAATTGGTTCGGGAATTGTCTTCTCCTTGAAAGGTGACCATACCCTGGGCCGAAACGAAAGCAGGCTGGCCACGCTTGAACCCTACAATGACTACTGCAAGCTGCATATCATTATGCATTATGTTTCTGTGCTGCTTGGGGCTAGCCCCTCGGGAAGGTTCAGGGCATTTCCCATCGGCGGAGTCGGATCTGATGATGCAGGCAATAAACTGTTTGCACAGATGAAACAAGCCGGCATGAGTATGGGATCTGTCAGAAAAAACAGTCATTGTAATACTTTGTATAGTGTGTGCTATCAATATCCGGACTACTCAGGAGGCAATATCACTACTGAAAACAGTGCCAGCAGCAAAGTGACTCCGGATGCCATCGATGATTTTTTTGAGAATTTCGGAACCGGTGAAAGTGATGGCATTATACTGGCAGTCCCGGAAGTCCCGGTAGAAACACGAATACAGCTGCTCAGACAGGGCATGGAACGGGGGTATCTTAATGTAGCATCTGTCTTGTCCTCAGAAGTGGCCGAATTCAAAACCAGTGGAGGTTTGGGCTTAACGGATCTGCTAGCTGTCAATATTGATGAAGCGCGCAGCATTGCAAACATCGATGATGAATCAAGCAATTCAGATATTATCATTAATCGATCCATTGAAATACTCTACGGATCTAATCCCGGTATAATGGTGCTAATAACCGACGGGGTGAAGGGGAGCTATTGCTTTCAGGATGGAAAGCTGGAATACAATTCAATACTTCCTGCTGAGGTTAAATCAACTGCAGGTGCCGGAGATGCTTTTCTCGCCGGAACCATAACAGGTATTTGTTGTGGCTTACCACTGCAAAAGGGAGAATCAATTAATAGTATCACAGAAACACAATTAATGTCTGCTGTTGATCTGGGTACACTGCTTGCTTCATTATCAGTCACTTCTTCAGACACCATTCACCCGGAGCTTGATGCCAGTTTTCTGCTGAATTATGCTCAATCTAAAGGACTTACCCTTTCGGATGAATTCAAAATAGTATTTCGTCAATGTTAGTTGAAGCCTCAGGCAAGCCGCTAATCGTCCTCAAGCCTGAAGGGGGTTACCTGGTAAACATAATAATTCAGCCAGTTGGTATAAAGCAGGACTGCATGGCTCCTCCACTGGACCATGGGTGGTTTTGAGGGGTCATCATCGGGGAAGTAGTTCACAGGCATCTGTATATCCACTCCCTTTTCAAGGTCCCTTTCATATTCATCCTTCAAAGTATTGGGATCGTATTCAGAGTGGCCGGTCACGAAAATCTTCTTGCCATCCCTTGTGCCTATGATATA
>DAOUVF010000137.1 GCA_030667765.1 Bacteroides sp. | reverse complement strand
GAAATTCAAAACCAAAAATATTGATATCATGAAACAAAGTAACTTGATTGTTATGCTCGCCGTATTCGGTGTTTTCATTTTTATTGACACTTCAGTGTTGGCTCAATCGGCTGAAGTAAAGGCTGCCCAACATGCTGAACAGGAGGCACTGACACGTATCCATGAGGCAAGAACCCGTTCCCGTGAAGCTGCACGGGCCCGCTCGGAATATGTATATGTAACAGGATATGGCTCCGGCGAAAGTAATTCCAGGTTGATGTTATCCAAAAATTATAAGGGGCAATCCATAGATAAACAGGGTACTTTTGAAGTGGAAGACAATATTTCAAAGCTGAAACTGTCCATTGAGGGCCATGTGAATTCCGGCTCCATCACTGTATCCCTAATCCTTCCTGGCGGGAAACCATATAAGTCCCTCACCATGGATGACACGGCCGACATACACTGGTCAGAATCCTTGACCATCAAAGAAGATGAGACAAAATATTATGGTACATGGAAGTACAGGATCACTACCAAGGTAGCTGACGGCAGCTATCATCTTTCTATCAATACATATTAATCCATCCAGATATACTCAAGACCCGGTCCCTGCGTTTACCTAGTGTATTCGCAGGGATTTTATTTTGAACCAACGCTTTTTTATAACACTTTCATTGTTCCTGGCACTCCAGGTTTCCCTCTCGGCCCAGAAGGAGCCATATCAGAATGCATTCAGTGTCGCCTTTGAAAATGATATGTTCAACAAAATGGACTGGTATTATACCAATGGCCTGCAGTTTCTGCTCTACCATGAAAGCCTTCAGAAATCCCCGTTTGACCGGGTTCTGCTGCCTTTTAAGATCCGGGAAAAGGACAGGGCCTGGTATGGACTAACACTCAGGCAGGAGCTTTATACCCCGAGAGACCTGGAGGATGATACCATCCGGGCCGGTGACCATCCCTATGCAGCCACTCTTACCCTGACCCAGCAAAGAGTTGTCAATCGTCCGGAAAGCGGTATCAGGTTTACTACGGGTTTAAGGGTGGGTATTCTGGGACCGGCAGCGCTGGGATTCTTTGCACAGGATATCATTCACCGGATCACCCCATCCAATCCACCAAAGGGATGGGATAACCAGGTCCATAATGATGTGATACTGAATTATGATTTCATGGTTGATAAAGAGATCCTGCGGGATGGTGTTTCTGTATTTGGACTGAAGGGAATTGCCAGGATGGGAACCTTGCATACTGATTTTTCAGGCGGGATCTGGTACCGGCTTGACATTGGGCTGGATTACTTCGAGCGGCTTGGTCCGGCCCCGGACAATACATTTAACCTCTATTTTCAGATGGAGGGAACGGGCAGGTTTGTGATCTATGATGCCACACTGCAGGGAGGACTCTTCAATAAAACAAGTCCCTATGTTATACCTGCAGAATCAATCAACCGGCTGGTTGGTGATATTATAATGTCACTTGTAGTTGAGATCCGTGGTCACCAGCTTGGCCTGTACCAGCATTTAATAAGTTCCCGCTTCACAGAATCAGGTTGGCATGGCTGGCTTGGTATTGCCTATACTTACTGGTGGTGATCCGGGTACCGGTATGGATGAAGCGGATTAATTGGTTTTGATTTTAAACCTGCCGTTTTGCCCAGCTGTCCCGCAATGGAACTGTCCGGTTGATCAACAGATTATCAGGACTGCTATCCTTATCCAAACAAAAATATCCCAGGCGCTGGAACTGGAATTTATCGCCCGGACTGAAAGTTTTCAATCCGGGTTCAACAAAGGCATTCACCATCTCCAGTGAATCAGGGTTAAGGTTTGAGCGGAAATCCTCTCCTTCAGGAGCCTCGTCCGGGATCTCCGTATTGAACAGCCTGTCATAAAGCCTTACCTCGGCAGGAATGGCATGTTTGGCAGATACCCAATGCAGGGTTCCCTTTACCTTGCGGTTACTCTGGGGACCGCCACTCCGGGTTTCAGGATCATAGGCACAATGCAGTTCTGTGATATTGCCTTCATTATCCTTGATGACCTCTTCACATTGTATGATGTAGGCGCTTTTAAGCCTGACTTCTCTGCCTGGTGCAAGGCGGAAGAATTTTTTCGGGGGATCTTCCATAAAATCATCTTGCTCGATATAAACCTCCCGGCTGAAAGGGATCTCCCGGGTACCCATGCTTTCATCTTCAGGGTTGTTGGTGGTTTCCATACACTCTTCCTGGTCTTCAGGGTAATTTATAATTATAATTTTCAGGGGATGCAGCACACCCATTACCCTGGGGGCTTTCTTATTCAGATCCTCCCGCAGGCTGAATTCCAGGAGTCCAACATCAATGATCCAGTCAAACTTTGTCACCCCAATGGTATCGGTGAAATTGCGGATGGATTCCGGTGTATAGCCCCGGCGCCGCAAACCCGATACAGTGGGCATCCGGGGATCATCCCACCCGTTTACCAGTCCCTCTTCAACCAGCTGCAAAAGTTTTCGCTTGCTCATCACGGTATATGTCAGGTTGAGGCGGGCAAATTCGATCTGCCGGGGACGGTAATCATTGTCCACCAGCTGATCAAGGAACCAGTCATAAAGCGGGCGGTGGTTTTCAAATTCCAGGGTGCAGATGGAATGGGTAATACCTTCGAAAAAGTCTGATTGTCCATGGGCAAAATCATACATGGGATAAATGCACCATTGGTCCCCGGTACGGTGATGTTCCGCATGCTTGATCCTGTAAAGCACCGGGTCTCGCATATGCATATTGGGGGAGCTCATATCGATCCTTGCCCGCAGTACATGTGAACCTTCATCGAACTCACCGTTTTTCATTTTTTCAAAGAGTTCTAGATTCTCCTCAACCCTGCGGTTCCGGCACGGACTTGCCAGTCCAGGTTTAGAGGGCGTGCCCCGCTGCTCACTGATGGCATCAACAGACTGGTCATCCACGTATGCTTTCCCTTCCTGAATGAGTTTTACCGCGAAATCATATAGTTTCCCGAAATAATCAGAGGCATAATAAAGGCGGTCTTCCCAGTCAAACCCAAGCCATTTAACATCCTCCTGTATGGATTCCACGTATTCAACATCCTCCTTTACAGGGTTGGTATCATCGAAGCGCAGGTTGCATTTTCCTCCATATTTTTCCGCCAGTCCGAAGTTCAGGCAGATGGACTTGGCATGCCCGATGTGCAGGTATCCGTTTGGTTCCGGTGGGAAGCGGGTATGCACTCTGCTTTCGTTCTTCCCTTCAGCAAGGTCCTCATCGATAAAGATTTCGATGAAATTCTTCGTTTCTTTTAAATTGTCCGCTGGTTTGTCCTCACTCATAAGTAATTGTTTAGGCAGTACAAAATTAAAATATTTAAGGATTGTCAGGGGGAATTTGTAATTTTCCGGTCCAAATGGGACTGATACAGATTGAAAATATGGAATTCTATGCCTTCCATGGTCATTACCGGGAAGAGCAGATCGTAGGGAATAAGTTCCTCGTTGACCTGAGCATAGATTCAGATATGGCTGCACCAGCTGCTTCGGACAACCTGAAAGATGCTATTAATTACCAGCGTGCATACAAACTGGTTAAAGAAGAGATGGAGAAGAAATCCAAACTGCTGGAAAATATCGCCAAGCGAATCCTGGATACAATCTATAATAATTTTGATGGGGTTCGGGAAGTAACTGTAAAAGTTTCAAAGATGAACCCTCCCATGGGTGGAGGCCGCATTGAAAAGGTCAGCATCACCCTTACCCGGTAAAATGAAAATAGCAGGCACAAATAAGAAATGCCCCAAATGCGGGAACTCCTTTCATTGTATGGGGGATGAGGATTGCTGGTGCGAAAGCTACCAGATCCTGCAGAAGGATTTCCTCCGGATCACACAAACGTACAACGACTGTCTTTGTCCCACTTGCCTGAAGGAATATACCTCGGAGTAAAAATTGATAATAAAAGGAAAAGCCTTATGTCAACTTTTAAACCCTTTAACATGTAACGATACATGTCTGCTTACGAGCAGGATGTTAAATATAATTTATCCGAAAGCGGTGTTCACCCCATGCTTCTCAGTGAATTGCTTGAGCTGAAGAACGGTTCGCTCGATGAACTGCTGGCAACCGATATCAATTATGCCCATGCGAACGGCAGGCCTGAACTCAGGGAAAACATTGCCAAAATGTATGAGGGAGCAACAGCTGATAATGTACTGGTGACCGTAGGCGCCATAGAGGCAAACTTTAATTCCCTACGTACGGTTCTGAACAGGGGTGATGAAGTGGTAATCCAGTTTCCTAATTACATGCAGGTCTGGGGTGTAGCCAAAAACCATGATTATTTAATCAAGACTTTTTCACTACTTGAGGAGAAGAGCTGGGAACCAGACCTTGATACACTGGAGAACATGGTAACTGACAAAACCAAACTGATTGCCATATGCAACCCGAATAACCCGACAGGACGTATTTTCAGGGAGGATGAGATGGATGCCATTGTCCGGATAGCCGATAAGGCAGGAGCCTGGATCCTGGCAGATGAAGTTTACGCCGGTGTTGAGCAGAAAACCGATGAGCAGACTCCTTCCTTCTACGGACGGTATGACAAAGTGCTTGCCGTGGGCAGTATGAGTAAGGCATATGGTCTTCCGGGTCTCCGGACAGGCTGGGTTGTCGGTCCCCCGGACATGATTGACCAGATATGGGCAAGGCACGAATACAATACCCTCAGTGCGACAATGCTATCGAATAAACTGGCCGCCCTGGCCTTATCCGAGGAGGTTCGCCCCATAGTAAGGCAAAGGGCACGAGATTATGTACGCCAGGGATTCCCTATCCTGGAAGAATGGATAACCAGGCAAAACGGCAACCTGCGATGCGTCCCGCCGGAAGCTGCTGCCATTGCTTTCATTAAATATGATCTGGACATTAATTCTACAGACCTCGTAATAAAGCTGATCAAGGAGCGATCGGTGATGATCGTCCCGGGAGACCATTTTGGTTTGGACGGGTTTCTCCGGGTCAGCTATGGCCTTCCAAAGGATTATCTTCTTGGTGGACTCAACGCTATCTCTGAAGTATTGTCAAAACTTTAAAATCATGGAGATCATTACGCTGGATCAGATAAAGCAGATCCTGCCCTCAATTGATATCATTCCACAGATCGAGAAGAGTTTCCAGGCGTATTCTGAAGGTAGGGTGATTGTGCCACCCATTGGAGAAATGATCCTCGACAAAGGGGAAGTTCATATTAAATACGGATTTGTAAAGAAGGATGAGTATTACGTGATAAAAGTCGCATCCGGGTTTTATGATAATCCGGCTGTTGGACTTCCTTCAGGCAACGGACTGATGCTGTTGTACAGCCAGGAGACCGGGGAACTGGCATCAATCCTGCTCGATGAGGGTTACCTGACCAATATCCGCACGGCCGTAGCAGGTGCTATTGTAGCAAAATACATGGCTCCTTTAAAAGTTAACAAGATCGGGATCGCCGGGGCCGGGACCCAGGGCAGGCTGCAACTGTTATACCTGAAAGATGTAGTGGATTGCAGGCAGGTCCTTGTCTGGGGAATGCACCAGGAAGAAGTGGATGCATATAAATCCGACATGGAAAAAGAGGGATACTATATTGAAACTACCCTTGACGCCTCGGAGATCTTAAAACAATGCAACCTTGTCGTCACTACAACACCTTCTAAAACCCCTGTCCTGAGCAGTGAGGATTTAAGGAAGGGAACCCATATCACCGCCATTGGATCCGATACCCCGGACAAACAGGAGGTGGATTCGCGCATTCTCAGGGATGCGGACATTGTCGTTGCAGACAGCATCAAGCAATGCATGACCAGAGGAGAGATCTACAAGGCCATTAAAGCCGGTGATTTAAAAAAAGAAAAATTGATTGAGCTGGGTAATGTGATCTCTGGCGCTGCTGAGGGAAGGATTTCAGACCAGCAAACTACCATTGCTGACCTTACAGGAGTGGCCGTTCAGGATATCAATATTGCGACTGCCGTTTATAAGGCTGTGACCGGATAAATCCTCCAGACAAATCCATTTTAAAAGTCACCGGGCGTTGTAAGGGTACTGGAATCATCTTGATATTCTCCAGGGAATTTAAAGTATCCTCATACCTATTGCACCACTGAAGCTTTATTGAATCCTTGGGATCGGGATTTCATGTATATGCTTACCCTGATGTGTTTCATTAAAAGGTGAATGATATTTTTCAGATGAGATCATCAAAAGAAAAATCAATGATATATCACCAGTATTTGGAATTAGTAAACTAATTAGTTAACTTTGAATGACAACCAGAAGGATCATTGCGTAAAAAGAAGATTTTGTAAATTTCTATAAATCACAAGATTATAAAGTCCAGCAGAAGATTGAATATGTAATGGACCTTGTTCGGTTCGAAAAGCAAATACCTAAGAGATTCTTTAAATATCTGTATGGTACTAACGGGATTTATGAAATAAGAGTTAATACTACATTCCGGGTCCTTCGAATTTTGTGTTTCTTTGATAAAAAGGATCTAATTGTATTAACAAATTGTTTTTTGAAAAAGACTCAAAAAACACCAAGAAAGGAGATTAAATTAGCTGAGAGGTTAAAAATGGAATATTTGGCTGATAAATATGAAAATCATACCTAATGAAAAATATAACCGAATTTGAAGATTTACTGAAAGGAAAATACGGTAAAAAAGGTACACCTAAAAGAGATAAATATGATGCAGAATCCCTGGCTTTCAGACTAGGCGTAATGCTAAGGGAAGCAAGAAAAGAGGCGCACATTACCCAGGAACAATTGGCAGAAAGAACGGGCACAAAAAAAAGCTACATCTCAAGAATTGAGAGAGGGAAAAGCGATATCCAGATTACAACTTATTATAAATTAGTGGAGATAGGCCTCGGAAAACAATTAAATGTATCCATAGGATAGGATGGAACTTTTGACGTACAGATATCGATCGTAATGATGGCATTCTCTTCCCGATGATGCCATCATTATTGGAAGTTTGTTAGGTGTCCAATAATTAGTAAATTTGCACCCACCGAGACAGGATGAAGCCACCCTAAGGTATACGGTGGCTTCGCAATTTGGTCGGTTTGCCGAGTGGCTAGGCGCTGGTCTGCAAAACCAGTTACAGCGGTTCGAATCCGCTACCGACCTCAGAATCAGCTAATCAGCTTATAAGTAGTGGGTTAGCTATTTTGTTTAGGACAAAGCGATTTCGATATTAGAGTTTTTCCAGCAGTGTTTCATTCACTACATTGAATGCCTCCTGTACATTATAGTTTTCTCCAGGCCTTAGAAGTGAGGCTGTGTCACCGATAAAAACCTTGTCCTGTAGCTTCTCCTTAAGATTGTTTACGAATTGCTTTCTGGTTGGTGATTTTACTTTATTAAAAGCCATATAGGACATATAGCAGGACAATACTTCATCGGGATTTGGATTTGATAGGATAAATGCTTTATACAGATCGTACAAATCCCTGCCTTTTTTCCGTTGGTAAAGTGCTCGAAGCTTCGTACCAAG
>DAOUVF010000450.1 GCA_030667765.1 Bacteroides sp. | reverse complement strand
TGCGAGGTTGAACTTGTGCCCGCCGGGGGACTGGACCTGTCGGAGCTGAGGTTGCAGGCTTCAGGGGACTTCGAATTGATTGACTCAATGCAGAATATCAGGGACCAGTACATTCGTTTCAAGGTACGTTTCAAGGACCTTGTGAACTCATCCTTCCTGAAATTTACATTTTCACATCCTGAATCTTCCCTCCGTGGTTCCCCGCTGACAGAAATCAGCCTGCTTCCCTATACGGACACATACCTGAAATTCTATCCACTCGATGAGGAATTATTTATCGGAGAGGAGAAGGTGTACGAACTGATAACCAACAATATCGATAATATCCAGATCCATAATGACTGGATGAAAACATCAAGGATGGACTACCGTATCACCAAGACCTTCAACCAGATCCAGCTGCACATCGTCCCCAGGGTCCTGGGCAGGCTGAACGTTTCCATACCCTTCAAACTAAAGCGCCCCATGCTCAATGAAAGGGATGAGCTTGTATTTGACCTCCCATCCATTGAGCACCGGTTTTATGTCAGCCGGACCAGGCTGCAATTCCTGGATATTGACAAGACCGAGATCACACTGGATGATTCCACACAGAGTGCCGGTATTGAAGTGCAAATGGACCGTGGATTGATGATGGATATGCAGAAAACCTACCGGATTGAAAACCAGGAACAGGCCGGAGGAACCCTGATCGCAGAATTATTCACGAAAAACCAGCTGACGAATAACCGTGTACTCTGCCTCCTCAGGGTGTATAATCTACACCGGAATGCTGAGGGTTACCTGTACATCAAGGATGGTGACACACCACGCTTTATTACCAACTTTAATATAACACCCAGGACCTCAATAAAAAAGATCAGTATCATGCGTAATGGCATCTGGTCAGAGAACCTGACCGTTCACCCCGGTGAGTCAATAGACATGAGGATTGAGGGTGTTGGCCTGCATAAGGCAGCACTTAATTTTGAAGAACTGGACGAGATCCCCTCTGATACGACCATCAGGGGTGAAAACATAGCATTGTACGAATTCAAGGTACCCATGGATGTATCCAAGCGGCGGCTGGAATTGTTCAATTATGCCGCCCCCATGGGATGGGCCCTTAATGTCAAGGAATACCAGGAACCCAGGGATTTTGATTTTATCTGGATCGATTACGCGGGGAAAAAACTCAGGATCGCCGACCTCCCCTCAACCATGCTGACTGATGGCATCATCCGGAATTTTATGTTTGGATCTGATCCCGACATGATCGATTCGCCGGAAAAAATGTACGGAAAACAGTACCTCAGGATGAACATTACCGTAACCGGCAGGCGGAATGAACTGATCGATGTAAAGATGATCGATGATATTGTGATATGCCCTGGTATCAAATCCCCCAGGTCAGAATTTTATAATCTGCGGGATTGCGGCCTGCAGAGTTTTGACCTGAACAGCTATATACGCACCCAGACCTCAAACCTGGATATCTGGTCGACCTTAAAGATCCGGATCTCACATATGAAGGAAAAATACGGCGGACAGGGTGAGACCAAGGAGTTCGATATTGTCCTTCGAAAGGATGTGTCTTTCGATATTGAGGTTTCATTTCCAGCGGGACTGATCATCATAGAAAAGCCCGATAGTGTGGGGGGAAATAATAACCTGGGACAACTGACCGGGATTAGCATCGCCATGATTGGACAGTTCACCTTCTACCACCCTGAAAAGATCAATGTCCAGCGCCCCTATAAGATAGGTGCAGGATTTATTGCCATTAATACTTTCAACTTCAGTGATGATGCAGCGAACCGTGATATCGGCCTGGTTATCATTGGCAGCCTCTATCCCACCACAAAGGACGTTAAACTCACCTTCCCTCTGTATTTCGGTGTAGGTTATAAGCTGAAGGCCCAGAAATGGTTCGGTATGGTCGGTCCGGGTATACGAATACGATTTTAAAGGAGTTTTTGACTATTTTTACGCTCTTACCAAAGCTTGTTTTCCATGAAAAGGATTCTTATCTCTATGACATTTGCCATCCTGTGGCTCTCCCTTTATTCCCAGGTAAAACTGGATTATTACCTGCCAGATGAAGACTACCTGCCCGAAATCCCGGAACCCGGGTCAGTTTTCGGCCACCCCGTCGGGGAGTGGCACCTGACCCATGATAAGCTCACTGCATACCTGTCACTCCTGGCCGGGCAATCTGACCGTGTGATCATGCAGGAGTATGCCAGGTCCTGGGAAAACCGTCCCCTCTTCCATCTCATAATAACCTCTCCGGCAAATCATGCCAGGCTTGAACAGATCCGTAAGGAACATCTGAAACTCTCTGATCCCGGATCCGGCCAGCAGCCGGATCCCGGGAACATGCCCGTAGTAGTCACGCTGGGCTATAATGTACACGGGAATGAATCCAGCGCCTCCAATGCATCGGTCCTGGTGGCCTACTACCTGGCTGCATCGCTCAACCAGGAGGTACTTGATTACCTGGACAATATGGTGATCCTGATCGATCCCTGCCTGAACCCCGACGGGTTTAACCGGCATGCCAGCTGGATCAATATGCATAAGTCCCAAACCACTATGCCGGATGATAACAGCCGGGGGTTTCGTGAAGTATGGCCCGGGGGCCGGACCAATCATTACTGGTTCGACCTGAACCGGGACTGGATCCTTCTGCAGCATCCGGAGAGCAGGGGACGTGTGGAGGTTTTCCACAGGTGGAAGCCAAATGTACAGACGGATCATCATGAAATGGGATCATCATCAACTTTCTTCTTTCAGCCCGGCATCCTTTCCCGCACCAATCCCATGACCCCCGAACGCACAACCGAACTGACCCGTAAGATCGGGCAATACCACGCAGCCGC
>DAOUVF010000248.1 GCA_030667765.1 Bacteroides sp. | reverse complement strand
CGGATCACTTCACCACCGAACAGGAAGATCATCAGCAACACGAAAAATGTACTTAACGATGTGCTGAATGTACGGCTCAGTGTACTGTTCAATGCCATGTTAATGATCTCTGTACGTTCCCGTTTCCGGTAGAGTCCGACATACTCCCTGATCCGGTCAAATACCACCACGGTATCGTTGATAGAATAACCCACTACTGTCAGGATGGCTGCGATAAATGCCTGGTCTATCTCCAGCGAGAATGGCATGATCCCGTAAAACAGGGAGAATATCCCCAGGATAATCAGCACATCATGCACCAGGGCCGCAACTGCCCCAAGTCCATACTGCCAGTTCCGGAACCGGATCAAAATGTATATAAATATCACAACCAGGGAGAACAGGATGGCCCAGATTGCCTGCACCTTTATATCATCAGCGATGGTGGGACCGACTTTCTGGGAACTTTGCCTGTATTCGCTCAAAAAGGATTCAAAACTCACATCATCTCCAATAAATGGCTGCAATCCCTCGTATAACATCTGTTCAACCTCCTCATCGACTTCCACTGCATTTTCATCGATCTTATATTTGGTAGAGATCCTTACCTGGTTATCGGCCCCAAAGGTGATCACCTCTGGTGGCGCACCAAATACACCCTCCAGGCTGTTCTGAATATCCTCGGTATTGACTGATTCCTCGAATTTGACCACGTAAGTCCGTCCCCCTGTAAAATCAATCCCCTGGTTCAGTCCACGTGTCAGCAGCGAAACAATACCGGCGATTACTATGATGGATGATATTACATAAAAGATCTTCCGGTTCCCAAGGAACTGGATATTGGTGTTCCTGAAGGCATTTTCAGTCAGTTTGGTGGCAAAAGTAATCTTCATGTTTTTAGTGAGCATTTTTTCATATATCAGCCTGGTGATGAAAATAGCCGAAAACAGTGAGGTAGAGATCCCGATCACAAGGGTTGTGGCAAAACCTTTAATGGGACCGGTCCCTAAGACCAAAAGGATAATCCCGGTGAGCAATGTCGTGACGTTCGCATCAATAATGGCTGACCTGGCATTTTTATACCCATCGGCGACAGCCAGCTTTATGCCTTTTCCCGCAATGATCTCTTCACGTATCCGGTCATAGATAAGCACGTTTGCATCCACCGACATACCAATGGTAAGAACGATACCGGCGATACCGGGCAGGGTAAGTACGGCACCCAGGGATGCCAGTACACCCATCAGGAAGAACATGTTTGCTATCAGGGCAAAATCCGCAACCAGTCCGGCCCTCCGGCTGTAATAGAATACCATGTAAAGCAATACTACCAGGAAGGCCAGCATGAAGGAATTCAATCCCGATTTAATGGCTGCCTGTCCCAGGGAAGGACCGACAATGGCTTCCTGGATGATCCTTGCCGGTGCTGGTAATTTACCCGATTTCAGCACATTGGAAAGGTCTTCCGCATCTGAATAGGTAAAATTACCGGTGATGGTTGACCTCCCGTTGGGAATCTCTTCATTAACGGTTGGGGCAGATACTACAAAACCATCCAGCAGTATAGCGATGGCCTTGCCTACATTATCCCTGGTCAGGCGAGCCCAGACCTGGGCTCCTTCACGGTTCATTCCCATGGTTACCGTCGCTGCCCCTCCAGCCTGTGCAAAATCAACACTGGCGCTGGTCACTGCACCACCCTCCAGCGGAGGTCTTCCGTCCCTCCCGGTTATCCTCAATGAATAGAGGATAAAATAATTTTCAGCTTCATCATAAGGTGCCATGTCCCAGTTGAAACGGACATCTCTGGGAAAAAGAGATCGTATCTGGTTCATATTCAGGTATTCCCTTACCGTCGCAGTATCTCTGGTATGGGCAAATCCAATACCGGCACCAGGCACGAATTGTCCCTGCCTTGTTACATTTGGCTGAAGTATGCCGAGCAGGGGATTCTCCTTGACGAATTGATCAAGGGTTAAGGCAGACGTGGTATCGCCCATCAGGCTATCGGCTGTGATCTGCTCAAGCAGGCTTAATTCCTGGTCACCCGTATCTGCTGGTTGCTCCAGTTCAGCAAGCAGTGTATCCATTTCCTCTGCCTGGGATGGTTCGGTTTGTTCCCCGGATCCTTCTGCTAAATCTGCCTCTGATTCTCTCAGGGCTGCTTCCGCATCAAGTATCTCCCGGAGTCTCTCATTGGCTTGCTGCAGGTAAGGAAAGATTTCAGAATTGTCATATGTTTCCCAGAATTCCAGCACGGCAGTCCCCTGCAAAAGCTTCCTCACCCTCTCAGGTTCCTTTACCCCCGGTAATTGTACCAGGATCCGGCCCTGGGTTTCCAATCTCTGTATGTTAGGCTGAACGACACCAAAACGGTCTATCCTGCTACGCAATACATTAAACGCGTTATCCATGGATCCTTCCGTTTCCGAGCGGATAACCCTCAGGACATCTTCATTGCTGGAATTAAAATCTATCTGTCCCCTTAATTCACGAGTGGCAAAAATGGCCGCGAGCATGCCGTTTGGATCAATTTCCTCGAAAGTCCTTCCAAAAAGGGTAACAAAATCTTCCTGGCTGTCTTTCTGGTATTCCAGTGCCAGGGCAATGGCCCTGTTGAATGTTGAATCGGTGTTATAATTTGACAATGACCGTATCATATCCACCATGGATACTTCCAGGGTCACGTTCATCCCACCTTTAAGGTCAAGTCCGAGGTTGATCTCCCGCTCCTTGCATTCACGATAGGTATATTTCCGGACAAGGATATTGTATACTACTTTGCTCCCGATTGAGTCAATATATAATTCCGCGCGCGCGGAATCCCCCTGGGCATAATCCCTGGCATCACTTTCCACCTTCCGCGACACAAAAGTAAATGACAACTGATAAACGCACACAATAGCCAGGGCGATGGCAAATCCCCTAACGGCTCCTTTATTCTGCATTTGGTTCTTGTTTTGTTATTTGAACGCGCAAATATATACAATTTTCAGGACATCCGGAACAGTCTGATACGTGTATAAAGTGCCCCTTTTGCAAAATCTTTCCGATAAAAAAATCCCCCTGTTCAGTCGAAAGGGGGATTCGGTTGGATCAATGGAAGCTATTCGCTAAAACAGGTTCATGTCATCAAGTGCTTTCATTACTTCTTTTACATGTCCTGAAGAAGTCTTAAGCAATGCCATTTCATCATCATTCAGGTCGATTTCAATGATCTTCTCAATACCGCCTCTGCCAAGTACGACAGGTACTCCGAGACATACGTCCTTGAGGCCGTATTCACCATTCAGGATGGTAGAAACCGGGAAGATCCTTTTCTGGTCGTTAACGATGGCTTCAACCATCTGGGCAACAGCAGCACCCGGGGCATACCATGCCGAGGTACCAAGAAGTTTGACAATTTCTCCACCGCCTTTGGCGGTCCGTTCCACAATTTTTTCAATTTCCTCACTACCCAGCAGTTCTGTAAGCGGTATTCCAGCGATGCTTGTATATCTTGGCAGGGGTACCATAGTGTCACCATGTCCGCCCATGAGAAGGGCCTGGATATCCAGGGGAGACACATTCAGGGCATTGGCCAGAAATGCCCTGTAACGACCCGTATCCAGTATGCCCGCCATACCGAAGACCGGGTTGCCGGTATTCCTGGCTGCTTTGGTAGCAGCATAGGTCATAACATCGAGAGGATTGGTTACCATGATAATGATAGCCCCGGGTGAATATTTCATAGCCTTGCCCGCGACATCCTTTACAATCAATGCATTGGTCTTAATCAGGTCATCCCGTGACATGCCAGGCTTCCTGGGCAGGCCCGATGTGATTACAATGATCCCTGAATCCCTGGTCTTTTCATAATCATCGGTATAGCCGGTCACCCTGGTATTGAAACTATTAATGGCCGAAGTTTGCCAGATATCCAGGGCTTTTCCTTCGGCCACTCCAGGCTTTACATCGATCAGGATAACTTCTTTTGTAACATCTTTATGTGCAATGACATTTGCGCAGGTCGCCCCTACGGCTCCAGCGCCAATAACGGTAATTTTATCCATTTTTAAGTTTTTTAGGATGAGTGCTTACCAAATTTACTTAAAAAATTGACAGCTTCAAACTGTAAGGAATTATTATATCTTTATATTATGTTTTTGCGGGGATTCATAAGTGCATTGATAACAGTTGTGCTAATGAACAGCAGCCTGGCGCAGATCCAGGGTACTGACACCCTTTTCAGACCATCTGATCTTTTCTACTTCTCCACCCTTGAGGGGGAATCGTTCAGCCAGTATTTCGACGGCAAGCCTGATTATTTCAAAATGATCATTGCCGTAAATGCAAACAGCGTTGAAAATGAGCCTGAAAAATATCAAGATCGGATCAGGTATATTATTCAGGAGATCCGGCATAATAAATTTGACCGGCTGAGTGAAGTAAAGAAAATTAACCAGGTCAGGAATTCAGTAAGCAAAGCCCTGTTGACCTCTTTTGAACATCAGTCCGGTTTCAGTGATATGTTCAGGGTTGGAAAATATAACTACTACACAGCCGCATCTGTTTATGCCATTTTTCTGGACCAGCTGGAGATCCCCTATGAAATTAAGGAAGTACCGACCTCAATTTCACTCCTTACCTACCCTGATGATGAGCAGATCACTATTGAAATAGATGGCCCTGGCTCTCAGTTTTTCGCGTTTGCACATGATAGCCGCAGTAGTTTTGTTGAATTTCTCCGGAAATTAAATGTAGTTGATAATGCCACCTTTTCCGCGACATCATCACATGAGCTTTTTGAACGTTATTACTTTGCAGACTATGGATTAACGATCCGGGAAATGATCGGGATGCTGTATCTGAATTCCGCCATTGATTATCTGAACAGATCAGAACCTGCAAACGCTTATAAGCAGTTTGAAAAGGCATTTATTCTGTATCCATCCAGTAAAACCCAGTACTTACTGCTGGCTCACCTGAATAGCTTTCTGATAACCATGGATTATCACAATCCCCGGGACCTTGGATACCTGATCAAAGCCAGCAGGCT
>DAOUVF010000067.1 GCA_030667765.1 Bacteroides sp. | reverse complement strand
TGACTGATAAGGGGGTTTGCAATTCATGTGAGGCATTTTCAATAAATTGCTTCTGGCTCTCGAACACCTCTTTGCTCTTTCGTGCCATGTCAGTTACTGCCTGATTGAGCATTTGAAACTCCTCTATCCTGGAGTCAGGCAAATTGGGTATATTTTCTTTATCTAATCGATAATGACTCAGTTTCTCAAGCAACTCATAAAATGGATTCCATAATTTCCGGGATATCATCCTCTGTGAAATGTAGAAGCATATAGTCAGACCAAGCAACAATCCGCTCAGTGTGATGGCAATCGTGCCGATTATTTCATTGGCTTCAAGATGGGGCTTTAAGATTTCCAGCCGATAATAATTACCATGTATCTGCAAATGGGATATCAATTTCCGGTATTCGTCCAATTCATCATCCACCGGCTCATAAATCAATGTGTCAGAATAAACTTCCTTTCCTTCCTGGAAACTATTCTGGTCAATCTCATTAATTGCGAAGTCGTCCAGCGGATTATGTTCTGTAAATGGCAGATCAGGATTATTCTCCAGATACACCAATAATTCCATCTTTCTGTTATAGAGTACTTCATCCACGTTCTGTAAAACATTCCACCTCAGTATCAGGTAAAATACAACTGAAAAAACTCCAAAAAGAATGAGAAAAATGAAAAGTTGCATGCGGGAGGTGTAGCTCAGTAACTTCATAGGGATTTGATTTGGTAACCCACTCCGTAAATATTTTTAATTTCAACCAGCGCTCCAGCCTCTTTAAGTTTGCGCTTCAGGTTTTTTATTTGTGAAAATAAAAAGTCAAAGCTATTGGCTTCGTCCACATAATCCCCCCAGATATATTCTGACAGTGCTATTTTGGAAACAACCCTTTTCTGATTACTTATCAGATGGGTAAGGATGGCGAATTCTTTTTTAGTAAAATTTAATTGTTCATTACTAACCTTGACCAAATGTTGATCCAGGTCAATAAGGATGTTGCCAAAGATAATATCCTTATTGGTTTTAAACTTTTTTCTCCGGATAATAGCTTTGATCCGGGCATTAAGTTCTGAGTAGTAAAATGGTTTAGTTAAATAGTCATCAGCACCCAAACCAAGTCCCATAATTTTGTCGTCTAATGAATCCCTGGCCGACAGGATTATGATGCCATCCGACTTCTGATGTTTCCGCAGTTTTTGTATAATATCAAATCCGCTGCCATCCGGCAAATTAATATCCAGAATGACACAATCGTAATCGTAAAGCATGATCTTCTCCACAGCGGTAGAATAGTTGTGAGCCAACTCGTATAAATACCCTTCCTTACCAGCAAACTCACCGAGGTCTTTAAGTAATATTGGCTCATCTTCAATGATGAGAAGCTTCATATTTTATATATGTATTCTGTAAAGTAAAGGTATGATTTTGGAGAAATGCTGAATAAATTAGTTCATTTAAAATCCGGGTAAAGCAGATACTTCTTCCTGATCTTCTTGAATGCTGCGAGTTCATCAGACCAGCTGGACCTGATCTCATCCTCTGTCATACCATCCATTATCTGTTGCCTCAGCCGGGTTGTTCCGGCGAGTTTTTCAAAAAAGGGGATGAAGAATTCTTTCTTGTCCGGGTAATTCTCGTAGGCAAGAAGCAGCCAGGAGAGGTTGATCCGTTGATCATGCTTCCTGCTGTTGCGGAGATAACGCAGGTCCGTGCCCATGCAGGTTTCCCCTTCTAGTTTAGGATTGGCTGATTTTCCCGGAATGCTTTTGGGCACAAATTCAAAATACATGTTTTGTAAACGTGGGTGTCCAAAAACCTCAAAAGGAAAGTCGGTACCCCTTCCCTCGCTGATTACTGTGCCTTCAAAAAAGCAGGTGGAGGGATACAGGTAGACGGAATTCATATTGGGAAGGTTGGGCGAGGGACTCACGGGCAGTGTATAATACATGGTATGATCATAGTTCAGGCATGGAATAACCTCCAGGTCGCATTCGAGATTGTTCCCCAGCCAGCCTTCTCCGTTGATCATCCTGGCATATTCCCCGATGCTCATCCCATATACTACCGGTACCCTGTGCATGCCGACAAAGGAGCTGAATGCTGTATCAAGGACCGGTCCGTCAACATAGAATCCATTCGGGTTTGGCCGGTCCAGCAATATTAGTTTCTTGTTGTTTTCGGCGCAGGCCTGCATAACATAAAACAAGGTGGAAATATAGGTATAGAACCGGGCCCCTACATCCTGTATGTCAAAGAGGATAATATCCAGATCCATGATAGCTTCCTTTGAGGGTTTCCGGTTCCTTCCATAAAGGGAGATAACCGGCAGTCCGGTCCTTGCATCTACCTTATCCTCAATGATCAGGCCGGCTTCAGCCTCGCCCCTGAATCCGTGTTCGGGACTGAAAACCTTTCGGATCATAGCCTCAGCACTCCTGATGGATATCAGGCTGTCTACCAGGTGGGTATTGCCAATAACCGATGTCTGATTGGCAACAATGCCAACTCTTTTGCCTTTAAGCATAGGCAGATACATGCCTGTCCGGTCCGCCCCCGGCAGTATTTTTTTTTGTCCCCTGCATTCACTGAACCCAAGAAGCAGGGACAAACACAGCGTCATGATCAGCAGAGGATGCCACGGATTTCCGGAAAATGATTTGTTGTACCCCGATCTAATCATCGGCTGCAAATTTGTGATTTTTTCTGGCATGGTTGACATTCAATACTATCAGGGATAAACCGATCAGCAGCATGCCGATCAGAGCAATGATCTCCGGTTTTTCATCGGTGAGGATAATCCAGCTCAGGGCTGCTCCAAATACCGGGATCAGGAATTTCCAAATATTCAGTTCGGATACCTTGATACCGGGACGTCTGAGTAAAATAAACCATATACTGAATGCGGTGGCGGACAAAAAACTAAGCCAGCCAAGGGAAATATAGTATGGGATCTCATTAAACCCGAAGGTGAGTCCCTCGAAAGGCACAGACAGGATAATCAATCCCAATCCCCCTGTCATTAACTGGGCTGAATTCAGCAACAAAGGAGGCAGGCCCGTTCTGTATTTAACTACCAGAACATTGCCCATGCTGCCTGCAACATTGGCAGCAATCAGGATCAGTATCCCCCAGAATTCCTTTCCTTCCATCCAGCTGAAACTCCCCCTGCTCACTGCTATAATGACAACCCCTGTCATGCCCAGGGAAATGGATACCATTTTACGCATGGAAAGTTTGTCATCATCCAATAGCAAATGGGCCAGGATGGCCGAGAACAGGGGACTAGCCCCGATGATAATTGCCGTTATGGCGGCTGGTACCAGGCTGATCCCCAGATAAAACATTGTATACAAAAGAAATGTCTGGAAAAATGCGAGCCTGACTACCTGCTTCCAGTTTTCACCGATCAGGGCAAAGGATTTCCACAGGTTTCCACAGAAAGGCAGGATGAATAATCCGGACAATAAAAACCGGATTCCCGCAAATTGCAAGGGTGTGGTAAATCTCAAACCGATTTTCACCCCTACAAAGGCGGTGGACCAAATTAGACAGGCTGCAATGGCTAAAAATGTTGTACTTAAAATCCTGGAACGCAAAAACTTCTCTATGGAATTTTATTAACTTCAGCACATAAAGTAAATCATTTTTTGTGAATACCGAGATCTTCATTGCCAGAAAGCTGATTGTAAGTAAAGATAACCGGAAGAGCATTTCCCGGTCCATCCTGAATATTGCCATTTTTGGGATTAGCCTGGGACTCGCGGTCATGATCGTAGCCATGGCAGTTGTCACCGGATTCAAAAACGAGATCTCCCGGAAGGTGGTTGGCTTTGCCGCTCACATACAGATCCTTAATTTCGATTCAAATATCTCTTTTGAAACTCAACCCATGAGCAGCGAACAGGAATTCCTTAAAGATCTGCGGGAAGATCCTTCCGTTGCCAGTGTACAGGTTTTTGCCACCAAGGCAGGGATCATCAAAACCAAATCCGATATTCAGGGGGTCGTATTAAAGGGGGTCGGTCCCGGTTATGACTGGGGATTTCTCCAGGATTACCTGCGGGAAGGTGAGATCCTTACCCTCACCGATTCCTTCCGGTCTAATAAGGTGCTTATATCCAGATACATAGCATCCCTGCTTAAGCTGAATATTAACGATGATTTCCTGATGTATTTTATACAGGAACCACCCAGGATGCGTCGTTTTACCGTGACTGGTATTTTTGAAACCAGCCTGGAGGAGTTCGATAAGGTATTTATTTTCGGGGATATCCGTCATATTCAGAAACTGAACGACTGGACGGAAGAGCAGATCAGTGGTTTTGAAGTAAACCTGGCTGACTTCGCCGACCTTGAAAAACAAACCTATATGGTCATGAATAAGGTGGGTTTTGGCTTTGAAGAGGATGGATCAAGGTTGAAGGTAATCAATATCCACGATAAATATCCGCAAATATTTGACTGGCTGAATCTTCAGGATATGAATGTGTTGATCATCCTGATCCTGATACTGGTGGTAGCCGGCTTCAACATGGTCTCCGGATTACTGATCCTGATACTGGACCGGACAAACATGATTGGTATTCTGAAGGCGCTTGGCAGTCCCAATGTCAGTATTCGCAAAATATTCATGTATCAGTCAGGATTCCTCATCATCCGTGGATTATTCTGGGGAAACATCATTGGCATTGGCATATGTCTCCTGCAGAAATTTACAGGCATCATGGAACTGGACCAGTCATCCTATTATCTTAATACAGTCCCGGTCAACCTGAACGCATTACACATTATTGCCCTGAATCTGGGGACTGCCCTGGCCATTATCCTGATGCTGATCATACCCTCTATGATCATTTCCAGGATAAGCCCGGCCATGGCCATCCGGTTTGAATAGGTAAACATGATATCAACAGAATCATTATTTTCGTTGCAGATGTCCAATGATAACAATAAAATATTCATTGATGAGCTTGAACAGGATTTGAAATCAATCCTACCCGGCAGGAGGGCCCAATATAAAATGGCCCCTGAACTCAGGCTGGAAAACCGGCATGGTTATTACCGGAACGCAGCCGTGATGATCCTGCTTTTCATCAGGGCTGGTTCCTGGCATACAGTACTGATGAAAAGGCCTGAATATGCCGGGGCACACAGCAACCAGATCAGTCTGCCGGGGGGGAAATTCGAAGACAGCGATGCCGATCTGGAAGAGACAGCTTTACGTGAGATCAGGGAAGAGATTGGCATAGATGATAGCCGGATCAGGATACTTGGCAACCTGAGCCGCCTGCATATACCTGTAAGCGGGATAGAAGTTTTACCTGTAGTTGGTTGCTACCCTGAATCACCTGATTTCCAACCAGATCCATCCGAAGTAGCCTACCTGATCGAAGCCCCTTTGAAAGACCTGCTACATCCCGGCAATACCAGGGAGAAATTCAGGACACTCATGTGCAAGCTGGTCAGGGTACCATATTTTCAAATCGGTGAAGAACAGGTCTGGGGGGCAACTGCCATGATCCTGTCTGAATTCCTGGAAGTTGTCAGGACGGGAAAATCATCACTTAGTTTATGATGTTCCTGTAGTGGTCATACCGGTCAAGTACCTGGTTTACATAATTAATGGTCTCGGTTCCCCTGCAATAGCCATATTTTACGACCGGATCCCGGTAATATTGGGGATTTGATTTTTTAAGCAGGTATTCATCTACACTATCGTGCCATTTCTTTGGATCCTTTCCATTTTTATCCGCCAGCCTGATCGCATCAAAAACATGTCCTGGTCCCACATTATAGGACGCAAGAATGAACTTGATCCTTTCTTCCTTGTCAGGGATGGATGTAATAAAACGTTTATCGAGCCACCTGATAAACTGGGTCCCTGCATTGATCTGGTCCTTTGCGGGGGAATTCATGTTGATCCCAAACCTCTTCGCCGTTACAGGCATTAACTGCATCAGTCCGAATGCCCCCGCCCACGAACGGGCACCTGGATCAAAGCGGGATTCCTGGTAGATCATCGAGGCCAGCAACCGCCAATCCCAGCCAATTTGTTCACTGTATACCTTGATGTGGTCATCGTAGACGGAGATCTTTCCACTGCTGAGGGTAAAAAGATCTGATTTCACGATACTTGCTGACCGCTGGTTCTTAAAGTATTTATTATAGATCACCGCGTACCTTGTAGATTTACGGTACTGCCTAAGCCACTCATCGATCACCTCTTTCAACTCGGCAGCCTCTGAATTTACCGCCCATGCAAGGTTCTGTGGAAAACTGATAGCGGTCTGTATGTCCAGGTTGGGATAATAAGTCTGGTTTACCAGGGCTACATTCTCATCACAGACAGTATAATCAATCTGCCCGTCTGCCACCAGCATGATAAGTGTTTCCGCCTCTTCTGGGACATCCACAATTTCAATGGTATCACCGATTTCCTCTGCAAGGTTCAGCATCCTCCTGTAGAATGCCGATTTATGCTGGACATACACTTTTTTCCGGGCCAGGTCCAGTTGGTTCCTGATCAATGCCCTGTCAATCTGGGACGGGGACATTCTTTCCCAGTTTTCAGGTTTTCGCTGGACCAGCACCTGGTGTGTCTGACCATGAGGGATAATAAAGTTAACCTGGCTCCTGCGTTGCATGGTAACCGTAAGGTTCAGGGCAATCAGGTCGCAATCACCCATACGCAGACAGTTAAAGGTTTCCTCCAGGCTATTGCTCACCACTACATCCAGCTTAATATTCATATGGTCAGCCAGGTCCTGCAGCATATCATACTGGTACCCCAGGGGCTGTCCGCGGTAGATAAAGTAATCGGTCGAATTATAATCGGTGATGGCGATAAGCTTCCCCTTCTCAAGGATCTGGGTAAGATCATTCACTTCCCTCCCGGATGCAATCCTTTCAGGTGTGTCCTTGCAAGTTGCGGCTAACAGGAGGAAGATTGGTAGCAGTCCCTGTAAATATGTAAATCGCTTGAACATGAGCGTTAAGCTTGGGACCAAAATACCAAATGCATCGGCACCATCAAAATTAACTTTGACGAATACCTTGTTTATTTAGACGTATCAATTATAAAATGTCCACGATAATCCAAACCTGAATACCCTCCCGGGCATGGGATAATTCAATACATGAAAATAATTCTTTTTGATAAGACCGGCATAGGGATGGTCATATCTGAGGTAAAAGCGGGTCCGTTTCAATTTGGCTGTAAGGAATGGATTCAGGTATGGATAATTCCCTAATTCCATGATATCCTGATTATAGAATAGTCCGGAAGAAGGAGCAAATGCCAGGGCCCGGTACCGGGTATAATAATATAGATCAAATCCAAGTTGAGCTGTCAGGGCATTTTTAACAACGGTAAATGAAATATAATTTGAGGTATAGTAGGAAAGGTCGGGTAATCTCACCACGTTGTTGTCACTGCTGAGCTGGTAATGAATCCGGTGATCAGAATGGAAGATCCCGGCGCTGAAATGCTTGTGCAGATTAAGTCCGATCACAGAAATCACTCTCCCATGCTGCGCCGGCATCGCAGAATCAGTATGGTAAACCAGGTCAGTAACCAGGGAAAGGTGGGCCCCGGCATCTAATTGTATCGCTTCATTGCTTACCTGCAGTGATCCACGGATATCTTTGATCTTCCTGAAATCATTATACCAGCGGAAATGGTTTGATTCATAGAAATTCAGGAAATGATCCGCTTCCTGTAATGAAAACTCCCCCGAGATACTGATCCTGGATTCCCCCTTCTTACCCTGGAATTCTTTCGTAATGTTCCCCTCCAGTAACAGGTCTCCTGCCCTGTATCCGGTTAAGTAAAACTGTCCGGCAAAGATCCAGTCCCATCCAAATCCTACAGTATGCAATACACTGGCCCCCAGGTGGACATTATTATACTGGTAGTATTTATGATTCTGGATGCTGGTATCCCCGCCTGAAACCAGGGTGTCATTAGCTGTGTTAAAAGCATATCTCACCCATTCATGGGAGATAAATGCCCTGGCCCCGAAATCATTCTTACGGTGCGGATTCTCATCAAGCATGACCTGGAAGGTGTTCCTGAGGGATCTGAAATATGTCGAATCCCTGGTCTGCATGGAATCAATCAAGTATGCCGGGTAAAAATCCCGGTTCATATCTGTTATTTCATCCGTATAAAGCCTGTGACTCCGCTGGTATTCAAAGGTATGCAGTAATGAGCCTGTTTTTACTGTCCTTTCCCGTAACCTGCGGAACCCAGTCTCGCTTGTGGTGTCCACGACCTGTTCTTCCTTGCCGAATTTATACCTTTGGGTGAAGTGGAACATCAGGCTTTTTATCCTTGAATCTGCTTCTTCCAGGTTTATGTCATAGGCTTTTTCATCGATGTTTTCATTAAAAAAGATGCTGTCATCAGCGATTCCCCCGTTCTCCTCTGCACTTGAATTGTTTAAATGCAAACTTGTATGGAAGGAATAATCGTGCCCTGTATAGGATGTGAACAGGTTAAAATTGGTCAATTTGGCTATTTGCCGGCTGTAAAGTCCTGCTGAAGATAGCAGTCGGATATCAAACCCCAGGTTAAGAAAAGGGGAAAGGTTCTGGGTATGAACGGCATGGAATATATCCTCCCGTTTTTGCTTGTTACCGAACGTTGAAAAATACTCCAGCAGGGTGAAGGGTTTTATAATATTAAAATAGGTATTGTTTTCCGGTGTATACAAATAGGGAGTGTAGGGGCGCATGAAGAAAAAATCCGGTTGTTCCTCCCGGTTGAAATATATTAAATTCTGGGTTTGGAGTCCCGTATTACCCAGGAAAGCATTTGCAATACTATTGCTGAACACAGGATCGTAGATCTGGAACTGTGTCTTCATTGTATCGATCTCCTTATCCCGCATGACGGCAAAATCCTCTGTAAGGTTCCAGATCTTAATAAAGGTCTGCGTCGTATCAGCCGGTTCATTGATTATATTTTCTTCAGGGATCTCCTGGGAGAAAGCAAGAAAAGGAACCATTAATGCTATTATAAGAAATTGAATCCGCATCGTGCAGTAAAAATAGCTGAAATAATATTTATAACGCCAAAAAGCCTGGTTTTAGTGAGTTGCCACAAGGATCAAATCCAAAAAACCAGGATTTTCTGGTCGGTTTTGATATCGGGAGTAAATGAGAGCAGAAAATTATTAATTTTAAAACATGTTCAGAAAAGCGATCATTCAACTACTGGCAGCGATCCTGCTTATTGCAGCTGCCTGCCAGTCCGGCCCCACAAGCCTGGTGCTGATCTCAAAAGATTATGATAACAGATTTGCGGAGTGGCTGCCGATGGCCGGCAGACAATGCAAACCGGTCAATATGTATACGGTAAGCACTGATTCAATAGCTTATTATTTATCTATGGCTGATGGGATCATTATTTCCGGGGGACCCGATGTCAATCCTGTGATTTACGGGAAAGCTTCGGAAACGGATCGTTGTGAGTCCATTGACAACCGCAGGGACAGTCTTGAACTGAGGATGATCCGGTATGCTATGGAAAATAACATCCCGCTCCTGGGAATCTGCCGTGGACACCAGATACTGAATGTGGCCTGTAAAGGGAGCCTGATCATAGATATACCATCTGATTATGATACCACTGTCATCCACCGGAAAGGGGGTGAGCATATGGTAAGGATCGTTGAAGGCACCATGTTATCAGATCTCATCGTTCCTGATAGCGGCTTTGTAAACAGCAGCCACCACCAGGCTGTGGAAAACCTGGCACCGGGTTTCCGGGCTGCTGCCTTTGCACGGGACGGGATCATTGAAGCTATTGAACCTGTCGACCTGGATGGGCATCCATTCATACTGGGTGTACAGTGGCACCCTGAAACCCTGATCCGCGAATCAGAAAATCATCCATTCTCCCTTCCCATTCTCCTCCGCTTCATGGAAGAAGTCCACAAAGTTTCGCGTTAACACCCGTAATCTTTTGAGCCTGGTTCACCTACGGGTAATGGCAGGAATAAATAAGCAGCCTGTAATGTGGAGGCGTTAATAAATCTGTTTCTGAAGCGTTGCGAGCAAAACTGTCTGAGTCCGCAGGACGAATTGTTTTGCGCAGCAACGGAAGAAACAGATTTTAGCCAAAGTATTTGGAGTTGCGTTTTTCTTCCTGCATTACCCCAAAAAAAAACCCGGGCTCAAAAGAACCCGGGTTTTAAAAGTCGGCGACGACCTACTCTTCCACAAATGCAGTACCATCGGCGCTGACGGGCTTAACTTCTCTGTTCGGAATGGTAAGAGGTGGTTC
>DAOUVF010000392.1 GCA_030667765.1 Bacteroides sp. | reverse complement strand
CATGCCAAGGAATATGGATTTGTGTTTCCGTCCAGTGAAATCTATGATGGTTTAAGTGCTGTTTATGATTATGGACAGAACGGTGTTGAAATGAAGAACAACATCCGGGCTTACTGGTGGGATGCCATGGTAAACCTGAATGAGAATATTGTCGGTATTGACTCCGCTATTTTTATGCATCCTGAGATCTGGAAAGCTTCCGGTCATGTGGATGCATTCAACGATCCCCTGATTGATAACAAGGACTCAAAAAAAAGATACCGGGCTGACCAGTTGATAGAGGATTACCTGGATAAACTGCAGGGAAAGATCAACAAGGAAGCGGAAAAAGCTTCCAAAAAATTTGGCGAATCATTTGACAAGGAGAAGTTTCTCGGTACCAATCCGAGGGTACTTGCCAACCAGGACAAGATCAATAAGGTCCACAGCCGTTTTGTTAAAGCGTTGGAGAAGGATGACCTGGAAGATTTGCGTCAGATCATCATTGACTGTGAGATCGCCGATCCGGAATCCGGTTCCAGGAACTGGACCGATGTCAGGCAGTTCAACCTGATGTTTGATACCAGGCTGGGGTCGGTCAACGAATCAGCCAGCAAGATTTACCTCCGCCCGGAAACGGCCCAGGGCATCTTTGTGAATTTCCTGAATGTTCAGAAATCCGGGCGGATGAAGATTCCATTCGGCATTGCCCAGACCGGTAAAGCCTTTCGCAATGAGATTGTTGCCCGTCAGTTTATTATGAGAATGAGGGAATTTGAGCAGATGGAGATGCAATTCTTTGTCCGGCCCGGTAAAGAATTAGAATGGTTTGAGTTCTGGAAGGACAAGCGCATGAAGTGGCATCAGTCACTGGGACTGGGAAAGGAGAAGTACCGTTTCCATGATCATGATAAGCTTGCCCATTATGCCAATGCAGCCACGGATATAGAGTTTGAGTTCCCGATAGGATTCAAGGAGGTTGAAGGAATCCACTCGAGAACCGATTTCGACCTTTCGCAGCATCAGAAATTCTCGGGCAAAAAGATGCAGTATTTTGATAACGACCTTAATGAGAGCTATGTGCCCTATGTAGTTGAGACATCCATTGGACTTGACAGGATGTTCCTGACTGTGCTTGCAGGATCATTTGAAGAAGAGAAACTGGAAAAGGAAGGAGCAGATGAGGAGAGGGTCGTCATGAGGATCCCTGCATTTCTTGCCCCTGTAAAGGTTGCCGTCCTTCCCCTGGTCAGAAAGGATGGACTGCCTGATACAGCAAGGAAAATCATGGATGAGTTGAAACTGGATTTCAACTGCCAGTATGAGGAAAAGGACTCCATCGGGCGGCGTTACAGGAGGCAGGATGCCATAGGGACCCCTTATTGTATTACCATCGATCACCAGACACCGAAGGACGATACCGTTACCATAAGGTACCGTGACACCATGAATCAGGAACGGATACCTGTTAAACAGCTCCGCGACATTGTCCAGGAGAAGGTCAGTCCCAAGAAACAATTAAGCATGCTGGGATAATGTCAGAACCCGGGCTTACAAAAGTGCTTATTCTCACTTATTACTGGCCCCCAGGTGGAGGAGCCGGGGTCCAGCGCTGGTTGAAGTTCACCAAGTACATGCGTGAATTCAACTACGAGCCGGTGATTTACACTGCGGAGAACCCGGAATACCCCTCAATCGATGAATCGCTCTTCAAGGACGTGCCCTACAATCTTACTGTCCTTAAAACCCGGGTCTGGGAACCCTATAAATTATATAAATGGTTTACTTTTCAGAAAAAGGAACATAAGATCAATACGGCTTTCCTGAATGAGAAAAAAAAGCAGGGCCTCACTGAAAAAATGGCAATTTGGATCCGTGGGAATCTGTTCATTCCTGATGCCCGCAGGTTCTGGATCAAACCTTCTGTAAAATACCTCACCCGTTATATTTCCGAAACCCCCGTAGATCTGATCGTTAGTACAGGTACTCCGCACAGCCTCCACCTGATTGCACTCAAAATCTCAAAGAAACTTAAGATCCCATGGGTGGCTGATTTCAGGGATCCGTGGACAAAAGTATATTATCAGCAATCCCTGATGGTTGGCAGGTTGGCCGGCCGGAAACATCAAAAACTGGAACAAAGTGTACTTCAGAAAGCCCATGCGGTAACCGTGGTAAGCCAGGATATGAAACGCCAGTTTGAAGAAATGGGCGCCCCGAACGTCCGGGTTATCCCGAATGGATTTGACCATGAGGATTTTACTGATCCTGGCGGGGATCAAACACCCATTGTCCCGGATCAGCATTTCAGCATTACCCACATCGGCACACTTTTCCCTTTACGGAATCCTGTGAGCCTCTGGAAGGCCCTCTCGGAACTTGTGCATGAAAATGAGGATCTGGCAAAAGACCTTAAAATTAACCTGGTAGGGGCAATTGATTATGCCGTGTCAGAATCAATAGACGAGGCAAATCTTGGAAACTGGGTAAATAAAACGGGTAACGTACCCTTCCAGGAAGCCGTCGCTTTAATGAAACGATCCCGCTTGTTGCTTTTGCTGATCATAAACACACCGGAGGCCAGGGGGATACTGACCGGCAAATTATTCGAATACATGAATGCCGGCAGACCCATACTCGCCATAGGCCCGACAGATGGAGAAGTAGGCCATGTTTTAAAGGAAACTCAGACCGGGCATATTGTTGAGTATCATGATCAGGAGGCAATGAAAAAGCAGATCCTGGATTATTATGCCCATTACAGGCAAGGCAACCTGAAAGTTACCCCGACTAATATTGAGAAGTATTCAAGGAAGAACCTCACTGGTGAAATGACAGATTTATTCAATGAAATCTTACAGGTAAAATGAAAATTATAACCATTGCAGGAGCCAGGCCCAATTTTATTAAAATAGCTCCCCTCTGCAGGACCTTTAGTAAAAGAAAAGACAGGTTCGAACACCTGATATGCCATACCGGTCAGCATTTTGACAGGAATATGTCTAAGATTTTCTTTGAGCAACTGGAGATGCCTGAGCCGGATTTTAACCTCGGTGTCGGGGGTGGAACCCATGCAGACCAGACAGCCCGGATCATGATCGAGTTTGAGAAAATAATGGACCAGCATAAACCGGATCTGATCCTTGTTCCGGGGGATGTTAACTCCACACTTGCCTGCAGCGTGGTTGCTTCAAAACTGGGAACAAAGATCGGGCATGTTGAAGCCGGACTCAGGAGTTTTGACCGTGGTATGCCGGAAGAAATAAACCGCTTAGTCACAGATGTACTGTCGGACTACCTTTTTATAAGCGAGGAGGCAGGGCTAACTAACCTGAGGAAGGAAGGACTTGCGGAAGACAAACTCCACTTCGTTGGTAATATTATGATTGACAGTCTGGTACACTTTTTACCTACCATTGAACAATCAGACATCCTGGATAAATTGAATCTGATTGCCGGGCAATACACCCTGATGACATTTCACCGTCCAAGTAATGTAGATACCAGGCCTTCACTCACTCAGCTTGTAGACAT
>DAOUVF010000327.1 GCA_030667765.1 Bacteroides sp. | reverse complement strand
ATCACTCCTCCCAGATCCAGTACAATATTCCTGATGCCTTTAAGATCGATCATGCCAGTCCCCGTTAGTTTTTATCAAATTTAGCAATTCTTCCACAGCGTTTTGCTGTGGGATGTTTTTCTTAACAATTTCTTTATTTCTGTATAAACTTATTTTTCCCCTTCCCGATCCTACATAACCGTAATCGGCATCAGCCATTTCACCCGGACCGTTCACAATACATCCCATTACGGCAATTTTCAGATGATTCAGGTGAGATGTGGCCGCCTTGATTCCCCGGAGTGTGTCCTGTATGTTAAACAATGTCCGTCCGCAGGAGGGACAAGCGATGTAATCAGTTGCTGTCATCCTGGCCCGAGTGGCCTGGAGAATTTTAAAGGCGGTGGCAGACAATTGATCATTGTCTGAAAAAGGATGATCCAGCCACAGTCCATCGGCATACCCGTCAATAAAATACCAGGCCAGCTCAGCAGCAGTTCTGATCCAGAATTTCTCACGGTTACTTTCATTATATGAAGCCATGATAATGACCGGCAGATTAAAATTCACATCTTCTGCCATGTTGGTAAATGCCTGGCGTGATTCACCAGTGGCATCATGAAGGTAAATGATACAAACGGGATCTTTCGAGGTTTTTAGTAATTCACATGCCCGTTTGGTGTCACCCGGACTGATGATCACAAAATTCAGTACTTCTGAAGTTTTCTCGAAATCTATGAAATCCTGCAGGGAAAACAAGGGGAAAAATCTTTCCTGGGAATATTCGTCGAGGAGCCATGATTCAGCATTCAGGATATACCTGCGGTCTTCGGGATTATCATTGATCAGCTCATGATCCGAAACAAACACATAATCCGGTTCAATAGCCGGGCGTTGGTCTTTCAAAGGTTCTTCCAGGAACCTCGTAATGACAACAGGGACCTGCCCTCCCCCGATTTTCCCGGTTTTCTTTGATTTCCTTTTCTGGTAAGTGGTCTTAAGGAACTTTTGCCCTGAGGGCTTCCCTATCATACTGGAGCTGGTCCTGCCGGCTGCTTCCAGCAATTTCCTTGCTGCCGGTATTTCCTGTTCCGGCTCTTCGGTGAGGGAAACACGTATGGTATGCCCTATCCCTTCCCTGAGCAATGTACCTATTCCCACAGCTGAGCGGATCCTGCCTTCTTCCCCCTCCCCGGCTTCAGTAACACCAAGGTGTATGGGATAATCCATATTTTCTTCTGCCATCCTCATCTGCAACAATCGGTTGGAATAGATCATGATCCGGGTATTGCTTGATTTGAGTGAAACCACGACATCGTTGAACTGATCAAGCTGGCAGATTCTTAAATACTCCATGGCAGATTCAACCATGCCTTCAGGGCTGTCACCATACTTTTTAAGTATCCTTTCAGACAGTGATCCATGGTTCACACCTATTCGGATTGCCGTTTTATGCTGACGGCAGATCACCAGCAGCTTAAGAAATGGTCCCTGGATATCATCTCTGGTAAAATTACCGGGATTGATCCTTACTTTCTCCACCAGGGGAGCGGCATTTTCAGCAATGGATGGATTGAAATGGACGTCTGCGGACAATGGAAAATGATATCCCCTGTTCGATAATTCCTCCCTTATGTTTTTCAGGTTCCTGGCCTCTTTAATGTTACTGGCTGATATCCTGACAAGAGTGGCACCAGCATCGAATACCCTGATGGATTGCTCTACACATGCCTCTGTATCCATGGTGGATACACTGCACATGGACTGGATCATCACGGGTTCGTCACCGCCCATGTGCTGGTTTCCAATTTGTATTTTCCGGGATCTATACAAAATTATTCAGTGATGCAGCTACCGCTTCAGTTTCCATTCAAAGCCATCTTTGGTATCCATTACCTCCACGCCAAGGCGGGCCATTTCATCGCGGATCCTGTCGGCCATATCGAAATCCTTGTTCTTCCTTGCATCTATCCTCATTTGCAGCAGCAGTTTGATCAGCTCCCCTGTGAGTTCCTGCTCCCCCGAATCCCGCTTCTCCGGTACCAGTCCCAGGATGTCCCTGACAGCCATATGGTAAAATTGCCTGCATTTTCCCAGGTCATTTTCCGTCATTGACTCCTTCCCGGCAGCAGCACTGTTGATGGTTTTTATCCCGTCAAACAAATGTGAAATGGCAATGGGACTGTTAAAATCATCATCCATGGCCTCAAAAAAGTATTTCTCCAGCTTATCCAGGTCCACCGATGATTTCTCCGCAGGTGTGACCTTGCCAATGGTTTCCATCCCGTCAAATAATCTTTCAAGTCCCTTTTCAGCAGCCTGCAGGGCTTCATTGGAGAAATCCAGGGGGCTCCTGTAATGGGCCTGTAACATAAAAAAACGAATGGTCATGGGATGATATCCCTTTTCCAGTAATTCATGATCTCCGGAAAAGAATTGTTCCAGGCTGATGGCATTGCCAAGAGATTTACCCATTTTCTGGCCGTTTAGCGTGACCATGTTATTATGCATCCAGTACCGTACTGCCTCCTTACCATAACCGGCAACGGTTTGTGCAATTTCACATTCATGATGGGGGAACAAGAGATCCATGCCGCCTCCATGTATGTCAAATTCAGCACCGAGGTATTTGGAGCTCATCACGGAACATTCCACATGCCAGCCCGGGAATCCTTCACCCCACCTTGAGGGCCACCTCATCAGGTGTTCCGGGTCTGCATTTTTCCAGATGGCAAAATCGAGCGGGCTGTTTTTTTCCTGTTGTTTTTCCAATTCCCTGGTATTTGCAAGCAGGTCCTCAATTTTTCTCCCTGACAATTTGCCGTACTGATGGTCCCTGGCGTATTTCTCCACATCAAAATAAACCGACCCTTTCTTTTCATAAGCGAAACCATTTTCGAGGATCTTCTCCACAAGTGCTTGCTGTTCAATAATATGTCCGGAAGCGCTTGGTTCGATGCTGGGTGGCAGTACATTCAGTTGTATCATTTTCAGCCGGTATTCATTAGTATACATCTGGACCACCTCCATGGGTTCCAATTGTTCAAGCCTTGCCTTTTTGGAGATCTTGTCCTCCCCGAAATCCCGGTCTGCCTCCAGATGCCCCACATCGGTAATATTCCTCACATAGCGAACCCTGTATCCAAGGTGTTTCAGGTAACGGAAAACAAGATCGAAAGTAATGGCCGGGCGGGCGTGCCCGAGATGGGGATCCCCGTATACTGTCGGACCACAAACATACATCCCGACGGACGGAGGATGGAGTGGTTCAAAGATCTCTTTACCCCGGGAAAGGGTGTTATAAATGCTAAGCTTCATATTACCTGCCTGCTATAAAAATTAATCAAACTTTCTGGAAAACAAATTTAATCTTTTTACACAGGAATTCAGTAATCAATATTGGTCAGAGGCAGGTTCTCCGAATATTCTTCATCAGGGACTCTGGCTTTTCTGAATCAGAAAAATACTCACCCAGGTATTGGATCATCTCTTTACGCATTTTTTCATCAAGGTATGGGGATGATTTCACTATTTCAAGTATTTTGTCTTTATTCCTTTGTATTTGATCAATGGCTGCGAGATAATGGTGGTCATCCCTGCAGGGACCAAGATAATATCTCTGGGTCACAGAAGTCAAACCGAGGTTTTCTCCTGGAACAGCATAGTATGCATTGATCAGTCCGGAATAATCAAAATCATACGGGACAGGAATGGGAAGGGGCCTGGAAAAGTCCTTTGCCTTGATCAGCTTAACATTGTGCCTTCCAGCGATTGAATAATCGGAATTCCCTATCATATACAGAAAAACAGCCATGATATCCATGGTTAATGTATCAGTATGTCGTCGTCCCAATTTATCCGATTTTATAGGTATTGCATCCAATCTTTCCGCCATCATATCCTCTGGTTCTATCATAAAGGCCCATGACATGGTTTCCTTGTTTTTTCGTCCTGTATCAATATATTTCATGCGAATAAGCCTGACCCTGAAGCTATAAGGAGAGATCTCATTATAAATCTTGTAAGTGAGATATTCCTTTATCAGGTATTGTTCATATTGTTTTGAATCCTTGCAATGGGTTACTATCTTGATTTTTTTGTTGCCTTCAAGGTATTTGTTCCCGACTTTTGCCTTTTTCAGGTTTATCCAGAAGGGGGGCAGAATACAATGCTCCCTCCTAAAATTTCCCCTGGCCTTTACCTTTACCTTTTTATTGAT
>DAOUVF010000012.1 GCA_030667765.1 Bacteroides sp. | reverse complement strand
TGTTATAAAAACCTACGATGGTTCCGAGGTGATCGTCCCCAACGGCAACCTGATATCCAACGAATTGATCAACTGGACACTTTCCGACCAGCGCCGCCGGGGAGAAATCCGGATGGGTGTAGCCTACGGAACAGATCCCCAAAAAGTACTTGATCTGATGCTAGAGGCTGCAGGATCCAATGAACGGGTACTGGAAAACCCAAAGCCCTGGGCCATTTTCCTGGGGTTCGGGGAAAGCTCTCTGGACTTCCGCCTTTTATTCTGGATCGCTGAAGCAGATACCCGGCTCACGATCCAGAGCGAAGTAACCATCCGGATCAACCAAATGCTGAAGGAGGCAGGCATTAAGATCCCCTTCCCGCAGCATGACCTTCACTTGCGTTCGGCAGATGCCAAAATTTTCGACCGCATCAACGCCGTGGATGAAAGCATCAGCAAAAAAACCGGGGAACATTTCCCGAAAGCTGGAAAGCAAAAAAAGGAGCCGGGGGAATAATCTGCATAGGATCATTCGTCCTCGCAGATCTATTTAACAGTAATGACAGTATTTTTAAATTTCTCGATATCACTCCATTGGGTATATATGGTATACTCAAAATAAGCAGAACCTCCATCGTCTTTCTTTAAAACATCATAAAAGACATTATGTGTACCTAAATCATGTCCGTCACAAAAAAAATTGATATTCATGTAATCCTCCGTATTGTCCATCCGGAAACTCCAGGTACCAAGGCTTTGCTTTACAAGCAGTCCATCCGTTGATATCAGGTAGGGAACTTCGAATGGCCCACTGATATTTCCATTGCAATATACTTTATTCATCATTAGGGTGAAATCTTCAAATTCATTTGTGAGATCCTTCCCTGTCCCATCCTCGCTAATATTAATTATACCTCCCACCAGAAATTTAAAGTTAATCTCTGTGGCCTTTGTCTTTTCACATTCATCGTCAGATTTGCATCCATCAATGTCTCCCATTAGGAAAACGATCAAAATGATACTCAAATATTTTACCATCACTATACAGGATTAAGGGTTTTAACCCAATAAGTTAAGACAATCCTATGATGGATCAAAAAGTTAAAATATGTTTTACAAAAGGATTCTGCGGTGTATGGAACGGCTTACTGCTCCCGTATCTTTTCCACTTCTTCAATAGTTACCGGTAACTTTTTGCCAAGTCTGCGGGCTCCATCTTCGGTGATGACAAAGTCTTCCTCATTTCTCAATCCGCTGAAACCGCGGTATTTTTCAATCTCTTCATAATTTAAATATGAAGTGTGCTTCTTTTCTGCTTTCCACAGGTCAATCAGTTCGGGTATAAAATAAATACCTGGTTCAATGGTCAGTACAAATCCGGGCCGCAGCGGTTTGGCCAGCCTGAGGGACTTCAACCCGAACATGGTACTTTTCGGTACTCCGTCATAACCTACCCACTGTTCCCCCAGGTCCTCCATATCATGCGCATCAAATCCCATCATATGCCCGGTACCACAGGGGAAAAACAGGGTATGTGCTCCCTCGCTGACGGCCTCATCAGTATCCCCTTTTGTCAGTCCCAGCAATTTCAGTCCATCGAAAATCTTTCTGCATGCAGTGAAGTGAACCTCTTTAAAGGGCATGCCGGGATGCAGCATATCCACCCCTGCCTGATGGGCATCCAGGGCAACCTGGTAAATTTCCTTCTGACGGGATGTAAAGAATGGATCCACGGGAAAAGTACTGGACAGGTCACCGGCATAGTGCATTTCTGTTTCAGCACCGGCATCCAGCAGGAAAAGGTCGCCGCTCTTGATGATATTTCCATGGTAATGATTGTGCAGGGTCTGTCCGTTGATGGTGGCAATAATAGGAAAGGCCATCTGTCCATTGCTTGCCAGGGCCACTTCGGCAACTTTTGCCGCTACTTCCGATTCCTTCATCCCGGGCCGGGCCATTTTCATCGCGGCCAGGTGCATTTCCGCACTTATATCCACTGCTTTATCTATCTCTGCAATTTCTTCTGCAGATTTGATCTCGCGCTGGGAGACAACAGTTTTCACAAGTTCCAGGGATGCCTTCTCTTCGGCATTCTCAAAATCTACATTCAACAGGTTTTTTAATTTCAGCCTGTTGTCCATCCGGTAAGGAGGCAGGAAATGGATCTTTCTTCCCCTGGATACGGCCTCCTGAATGGTATCCTGAAGTTCTGAAAGTGGTTTTTGATTATTGACGCCAACCTCCTTGCAGAGAACGGAAAGTTTCGGCAAGGTCCCCATCCATACAATCATATCAATTGTAAGGTCGTCACCGAAAACAGTTACCTCTCCGCTATCAGCGTCAATTACCCCGGCCAGCGAGGGCTGGTCAAGTCCAAAATAATAGAGAAAGGTACTGTCCTGGCGGAAATGATAGGTATTGTCGAGGTAGTTCATGGGGCTCTCCTCATTTCCCGGCAGGAGGATCAGTCCGGATGTTACGGTTTCTGCCAGCACCTTCCTTCTTTCAATGTAGATTTCCTTTTTGAACATATTGATTACAATTTTAATATTTAACTTCAGGCCTGTTCAATCTTAAAGATTCCCGGCATGAAAAATGGAATTATTCTTACTCTTCTTTTCGCTATTGGTTTAGCATCCTGCCCCATTATTTCAGCACAGAACAGCTATCCATACGAATTGACCCTCGAAGATATTTATAAAAACAGGATTTTCAACCAAAAAGGTATCAACTCCCTTCGCTGGATGAAAGACAATAATGGCTATTCCACCCTGGAAAACAACGAAAGTGTCGAAGGAAAGGACATTGTAAGGTATCATGCAAAATCGGGCACCAGGGAAGTATTGCTTTCGGCGGACATGCTTGTTCCGCCAGGGAAGTCTGACCCTTTGTCTTTACAGGATTATACCTGGTCTGAGGATAATCAGAAACTCCTGCTATTCACTAATACCAGGCGGGTCTGGCGTTACCATACCCGTGGGGATTACTGGGTGTTGGACCTCCCAACAGGCAAGCTGCAGCAACTGGGCCGCGAAATGGATCCGGCGAGACTGATGTTTGCCAAATTTTCTCCGGATGCCAGCAGGGTCGGATATGTTTGCAGCAACAATATTTATGTTGAAGTGCTTGAAACGGGACAGATCACACAGCTGACATTCGATGGTGGTGATGTTTTTATCAATGGCACATTGGACTGGGTATATGAAGAAGAATTTGATTGCAGGGACGGATTCAGGTGGAGCCCGGATGGCAAAAACATTGCCTACTGGCATTCCGATACCAAGGGAACCGGGACGTTCTACATGATCAATAACATTGACTCTATCTATTCTGTGCCCATTCCCCTGCCCTATCCTAAAGCAGGCACTACCAATCCGGCTGTCAAAATAGGTGTTGTTCCTTCAGCAGGGGGTAAGAGCCGCTGGTTCGAAATTCCAGGGGACATGCGCAATAATTACCTGCCGAGAATGGATTTCATCCCAAATTCAAACGAGGTAATGATTCAACAGTTAAACCGCCTGCAGAATACAAACACCGTCTGGATAGCGGATGGAAATAGAATGGAAATAAAAACGATTTATTACGATCAGGATGAGGCGTTCCTTGACATCCACGATAATATCATGTGGCTGGATAATGCACAATATTTTACCTGGACCAGTGAAAAAGATGGCTGGAGGCACCTTTATAAGATTTCCAGGGATGGAAAAGAAGAGCAAATGATCACTCAGGGTGAATTTGACGTGGTTGAGATTACCTGTATAGACCCCAGGGGAGGTTATGTTTATTATATCGCATCCCCGGATAACCCGACTGAAAGATACCTGTACCGTAGCAAACTCAATGGGAAAGGAAAGGCAGAAAGGGTCAGCCCGGAAAATCTGAATGGCCAGCATGCCTACCAGATGTCGTCCGATGCCCGCTGGGCCATACATACATTCCAGAATGTCAGCACACCTAACCGGTACAGTCTTGTTTCACTTCCTGCCCATAAGCAGGTTAGATTACTGGAGGAAAATGCAAGGGCCAGGGCCTGGTATGAATCCCTCAAACTCCATCCGAAAGAATTCTTCAGGGTTGATATTGGCGAAACTGAACTGGACGGATGGATGATCAGGCCTCCTGGCTTTGACCCTGACAGGAAATATCCGGTCATTATATATATTTATGGTGAACCCTGGGGAGCAACCGTACAAAACAACTGGGGCAGAGGCGACCTCTGGCACCAGTACCTTGCACAGCAGGGATATATAGTTATGAGCCTGGATCCTCGTGGCACAAAAACACCCAGGGGCAGGGAATGGAGGAAGATCATCTACGGCAAGATCGGGATCGTGGCCACCCATGACCATGCTGCGGGCATGAAAGAGGTACTGAAAAGATACTCCTTCATGGATCCGGAAAGAATAGGCATCTGGGGCTGGAGCGGCGGTGGACAAATGACACTGAACTGTATGTTCCGTTATCCGGAAATATACAAGGCCGGCATCGCTGTGGCCTTTGTCAGTGACCAGCGTCTGTACAATACCATTTACCAGGAAAGGTATATGGGACTCCCATCCGAAAATGAATATGGATTCAGGGAGGGTTCCCCCATTACCCATGCGCACAAACTGCAAGGGAACCTGCTGATCATGCATGGTACGGCCGATGACAATGTCCATTACCAGAGTTTTGAGATGCTGGTGGATGAGCTTGTTAAACATAACAAAATGTTTGAGATGATGTCATATCCTATGAGATCACACGGTATACGTGAGCGGGAAAACACCACATATCATTTGAGGCAGGTAATGGAAAAGTTCTGGCTGGAACATCTCCCGGCCGGACCCAGATAGGTTATAATCCATTCATGCATTCAGGATTAAGCTGTCAACCATCAGGAAGGTTCAGACTATTGTATTCCTGGAAATTCTACGGTTAAACCCGACAAAGATAGCAGTAACCAGGAACCATTGGGCCAGGCAGGTCATGACACTGAACGGGTTCATGGGATTGTACCACTCACCGGGTGCCAATATGGTTGCCGACAGGAACAACCACCAGAACAGGAGGATAAATGCCGCCAGTGGGATGAACAGGCGAATGGTAATGCTCCAGAATGCGCCGACGGACCAGTCATTCTCGGTGACATTAATATCATGCATCAGTTTCCTGACCCCCTCCTTTATTACGGCAAAGGCAATGAATGCACCGGAAAGCATTAGGGCAACACTCCATACGAAATCCTGGTTACTCAGCAGGTTCAGGTTTCTTGCGGAGGGAATGCCCAGAAGGTAAACCACTGCAACTATGATCCAGATGGCATTAGACCGTTTAATCCCGGTATCTACAAGTACCCGGGTAGGCAATTCCAGCTGTGCAATGAGGGATGAAAACCCGGCGAATGTTAGTCCCAGGAAAAACAACACAGCCAGGGGTGAACCGAACATCATCCGGGCAAATAACTGGGGCATCCAGATAAAGGTGAGGCCTGTTGAAGCGGGACCGCTGGTTTTCATGATTTCCAGTACCTCAGGATCTATCATGCCCATTTCTGTACGAAGGACAGCAAAGACGGTCCCGAAAATCATGATCCCTGACAGCAGGGAAACGGTATTGTTCCCGATCGCGGTTAAAAAGGCATTCTTAACCGTACCATGCTCCGCCTTCATGTAGGCTGCATAAGTGAGGAAGAGTCCCCATCCGGCCCCGGTATCAAAAGCATTCTGGGTCAGGGCAGCGATCCAGATCTTGGGATCCCTTAACTGGCTCCACTCAGGCCGGAAAAGGTAGGCGACACCATCCAGTGCGCCAGGGAGGGTAAGGGCCCTGATAACAGAAATAAAAACAATCAGCAGGAGGGCTGGGATAAGGATCTTATTCACCTTTTCAATCGAACGTATGCCTTTCCAGATCGCCAGCGCTCCCAGCCCGATGGCTAGAATATGGGTCAGAAATGGCCAGGCACTCTCCTGGTATGTGTTCCATATATCCAGGGCTGCTTCGGCAGTATGCGGCAGGGGATGGGTCAGGGTCTGGACAAAATAAAAAATGCACCACCCCACGACAACAGTATAAAAAAAAGTGATGGCAGTGGATACGAATGCCACAAAAGTTCCCATCCAGGCAAATCTCTTTCCCAGGCTTTTAATGAATACTCCGATCACGCCGGACCTGTGTTTTTTCCCAAGGGTATATTCTGCAATGATCAGGGGAATGCTCCAGAGGAACAGGAAGATGAGCCAGGCAATAAGGAATGCACCGGCTCCATGCTCTCCTCCTGACTGGGCCGCGATCCTGGGAAACCGCCAGATATTCCCGGTACCCACTGCAATCCCCATGGCACTCAGGATCAATCCCAGCCGGGAAGAAAAACGTTGGTTTACACTTGAATCTAACTGCTTGCTCATGAATGGATAGGAATCGTTTAAACAGTGCTTAATTTATCTTGAGTTGATGATCCAGCACCAAAACCTGGCCCGGATTGGTTTCAAAGCTGGATGTTTCATCACCATATTTGATTTTCAGTTGATTTCCATGTTTCGACAACACCTTTGCCGAGGTCAGTATTCCATTTTCCCATTCCATCTCCACCTGGAATCCCCCCCTTGCCATTAATCCTTTTACAATCCCTGTGCTCCAGGCTGTTGGCAGAGCAGGTAACAGTTCCACATAACCTGCATGTGATTGCAGTAGCATCTCGGCAATGCCTGCAGTCCCGCCAAAATTTCCATCAATCTGGAAGGGAGGGTGATTGTCGAACATATTGGGCAGGGTGGATTTGGCCAACAGCTGTTGAAAATGGTGGTAAGCCTGATCCCCGTCTTTCAGGCGGGCATAGAAATTGATCATCCAGGCACGGCTCCATCCTGTATGGCCTCCTCCATGTTGAAGGCGGTGATCCAGGACTTTTGACGCGGCTTCCATGTATTCAGGTGTGTCGGTCCAGTTATACTGGTTTGATGGGTAGAGACCATAGAGGTGGGACATATGGCGATGTCCCGGATCGACCTCCACCAGGCTCTCATCTGACCACTCCATAATCCGTCCATCAGATCCTATCCGAACCAGTGCAAGCCTGTCAAGTTGGTCCTCGAGGGTTGCCCTGAATTCATGATCCCGGTCCAGTAATTCGCTTGCCGCAATTAACCCTGTAAACACATGCCAGACGATCTGCAGGTCCATCGCCGGACCCATGCTGATGGAGGCCGTATCTCCAGCCGGCGAGGAAAAGCGGTTCTCCGGAGAGTTGGAAGGGCCGGTAACCAGCTTTCCTGTATGGGGATTCTCCACCAGGTAATCAGATAAAAACAGGGTAGCTTCCCGCATTACTTCGTATCCGTATGCTTCCAGGAATTGCCTGTCGCCGGAAAACAAATAATGCTCCCAGATATGAGTGGATGCCCAGGCCGCGCCCATGGGCCAGAGGCCATAAATAAGTCGTCCAAAGGCAGTCGTAAAATGCCAGGCATCAGTAGTGTGATGCGCAGTGAATCCCCTGCAATCGTACAGATCCCGGGCAGTTTTCCGACCATTGTCCCTCAAATCACCGATGAAATGCAGAAAGGGCAAATGGCACTCGGAAAGGTTTGTGATCTCTGCCGGCCAGTAATTCATCTGGATGTTGATATTGATATGATAATCTGCGTTCCACGGGGGGCTTAGCCGGTCATTCCATATCCCCTGCAGGTTGGCCGGCATATTGCCCGGACGGGAACTGCTGATCAGAAGATACCTGCCAAAATTAAAATACAATTCCGCCATTCCGGGATCTTGTCCTTCCCCGGCCAACAATAAACGTTCATCCGTGGGGAGGGAATCCAACGATGATGTTCCAAGATCAAGCGCTACACTGTCGAAATAGCCCTTATATTCCTTAAGATGATCAGCAAGGATTTTCTCATAAGATTTATTCTCGCCCTTTGATTCATAAGTATTACACAGTGCCTCCGGGTCATCACCAAAATAATCTGTCCCAGCCACTATCCTGATTTCCATTTGGTTGGCATCTTTGACATTCAATGCATTATTCCCAACCTCCACGGAGCCGCCGGGAGCCAATACCTGTAACCTGGTCTCATATCGCACACCTTGCCCATTTTCAATATGTTGTTTCATGATGATCCGGTCACCGGCCAGGAGGATCTCCTCTCCTTCGCCTGGTCTGGACAAGTATAGCTGACAATTGATTTTCCCATCCTCATCCGCAGTTTCCCTGAATACTATCACATCGTCAACCGCAGAGGAAAATACTTCCCGAATGAAATTAGTACCACCTTTGGTATACTGAACCCTTACCAATGCACTGTCAAGCTGGAGCGATCTTCTGTAGTTTGTGTAATTGGATGAATCGGAGTAATGAATATGCAGGTCTCCCAGGGTCTGGTAGGCCCTTGTCCCCGTTGGAAACCTCTCATCCATTAATTTTTGGCTGGCCAGTTGTTCAGCCTCCCCGTACTTACCTGCAAAAAGCAATTCCCTGATCCTGGGAAGGTAAGCAGCTCCCTGCCTGTCCTGGTAGGTCCCTTTCATGCACCAGACAGATTCTTCATTGAGCTGCAGCCTTTCCTGGTTGACCCCACCAAAGATCATGGCCCCCATGCGGCCATTGCCGATGGGCAGAGCTTCATTCCAGTCCCCGGCAGGCTCATCAAACCATATATGAGATTGACTACTTTGATTAGGGGATGTTTTTTCTTTTTGGCATCCTGAAGTGAATCCCAGTAATATAATCACCGGAATTACATATAAAAATCTCCTATTCATTGGATAATATTTAGCATCGATGTATATGAATCGTTCAAAGCCTGCCGTCGAAATCGCCTTTGTTTTCAGGCACCAAAGGCCACTTCACCGGTTTGTTATCACGGGTTGAGCGATAGATGGCCGTAAATATCTCAACGGTCACCCTTCCATCCTCTCCGGTTATCAGGGGCGGCCTCCCATCAAGTATGGCCTGCAGGAAATCCTCGATCTGACGCTCATGAAAATATTCCATAGGGTTCTTAAGTGCGTTAAAGAACCCGGAATCTTCCTTTACCCATCTTTCCAGCATATTTTCCTCTCCCGGGATGGTCCATAGATCATTTATGGGTGGTTCAAGAATATTAGTCATACCGGCAATAAACATGGCCCCACCTTCTGTCTGTACACCTACTGAAGCGCCGTTCTCTCCATGGACCTGCACCTTGCCGAAGATCCCGGGCTTCTGGGAATTGGTAACGATGATATTGGCTACCCCTCCATTCTTGAATTTTATTATGGCATTGGCGGTGTCTTCCACTTCAATGTAAGGATGGTTGAGATTGGACCACAGTCCGTAAAGCTCATCTATTTCCCCCATATACCATTGAAGCAAATCAAGCTGATGAGGGGCCTGGTTTACCAGGACTCCGCCGCCCTCCCCTTTCCATGTGCCCCGCCAGGGATCGCTTTCATAATACCACTTTTCCCTCCATCCAAGCATATTGATGGTTCCGAAAATCGTTTTCCCGATTTTCCCGGAGTCTATTGCTTCCTTAACACGTAAAGCAGGACGATACCACCTGCGCTGGCCCACAACACCTATCTCCTTCCCGTGTTTCCTGGATGCCTCCAGCATGACATCACAGTCCTCCAGCGATGATGCAAAGGGTTTTTCTATCAGCACATGAGCACCTGCTTCAAGTGCTGCAAGGGTGGATATCCTGTGGTTGGGATGAGGTGTACAAATGATAGCGACATCAATTTTTTCTTTCGATACCATTTCTGCAACATCCGTATAAGCCTTCACCCCGAACCTGGCAGCATAATCTCCGGCCTTATCTTTACTCCGGCTGCAGACAGCGGCAAATTCGGATTCCTTCAGATTGGCCAGGGCCGCTGAATGAAGATCTGTAACCTTTCCGATCCCGACAACCGCGGTTTTCAATTTTTCAGCCATATTATCTTTTGCTTTTATTTAATCACCAGGTTTCAGGACTACCTTGATCAAACCGGGCTCCTTGCTATACAAGCGTTTGAACCATTCCTCCCCTTCGGATAATGGAGCTTCGGCACTAAGGAAGGCAGACGTGTTTATCTCTTTCCGGGCAATCATATCGAGTACCGCCGGAAACTCACCGGCGATGCCACAGCTTCCCTGAAGCCTTAACTCGCGTGTAACCACAGATTGGAGAGGTATCTCAACGGCCGGCGAAAGATTTCCGACCAATGTGACGGTACCACCCTTTCTTGTACCATAAATAGCAGTTTTCACCGTTTCCGAAATACCAACAGCTTCGAAGGCAACATCAGCTCCCCTGCCCTCACTTAGATCAAGGACTTCTTTTTGGATATCACTTTTTGACGGATTCAGGGTAATACTGGCCCCGAGTTTTGCGGCCATGTCAAGTTTACTATCTTCCAGGTCAACTGCTATGATCTTCCCGCATCCCTTCGACCGTAATACCTGTATTACACAAAGGCCGATCATCCCGGTACCAACTACAAGCGCAGTATCATTCCATGAAACCGGAGTCAGCTCAATGCCATGTGCAGCCACCCCGATGGGCTCCACCATGGCGGCCTGTGTGAAACTCACCTCTTCCGGTATCCGGTAGAGGATATGCTGAGGTATATTGACATATTCAGCAAAGGCACCATGCCTGCGATATTCCCCCGGGGAGACACCGAGTACCATCCGGTTGTCACTCAGGTTGTATTGGCCTTTCCGGGTATACCAGTCATCCAGGGGATAGATGGTAGAATCAAATGTAACCCGGTCACCCGCCTTCCACCCATTAATATTTTTCCCTGTGGAGACAATTATCCCGGAGGCTTCATGCCCCATGACAATGGGTGGTTTCCTCCTTCCGGAACTGCCATCCATACCGTGTACATCTGATCCGCAGATCCCTACTGCTTTCACCTTGACGAGTACTTCATCATCAGCTACTTCTGGATCAGGCCAGTCCCTGTATACCAGTTTATTGTATTCTTCGAGCACCAGTGCTTTCATGTCTTCGATTCTATGCCAATTCGGAATTGAACAGGCAGACCATTGCATCCGCCCCGTCTCCGGTCCTGATCTTATTTTGGACCTCTAAGTTATCCATGTTAAAAACATTAAACAAGTTTCCCGTCAGGTGATATAAAAATCCTTTTTTTCATATATTTATAGCAAAACCATAATGCCATGAAAAAGGTAAATCAATCAAAACGAAGAACTTTTTTTAAAAAATTTGCCGGCCTGGCTGCTGTTCTGGCCCTCCCTGTCAGTCTGAAAGCAGGAAAACCGGACGACCTGGAGGGGGAATTCGTCCACATCGTTTTCTTCTGGTTAAAAAAGGAGGATGAAAAAACAAAAAAAGTATTCCTTACAGAATTAAGGAGGTTTATTGATCATGTCGACATGATCAAATCTCAGCACATCGGCACGCCTGCAGATACAGACCGGCCGGTGATAGACAACACCTATACTTTCAGCCTGATCCTTTCCTTTGACTCCAAAAAGGAACATGATGAATACCAGGAACACCAACTTCATAAGGATTTTATCCAGAATGCCTCTTCCCTCTGGGATAAGGTCCTGGTATATGATTCTGTACGAATAAACATAGCTATAACATGAAAACTCAAAGTACATTCCTATTGCTGATCATATTAGCGATCGCTGGTACGGGTATCAGCCAGGCGCAGAGTGAATTCTCCAGCACTACCATCGGGATCGGGGTGGTGGTAAGCGACCTGGAAAGATCCTTAGATTTCTATACCGATGTAATTGGTTTGAAAAAGGTTGGAGGTTTCGATGTCAGCGAGGATTTTGCTAAAAAGTCCGGACTCACAGGTGGCCTTCCCATAAAGGTTGTTACCCTCAAACTTGAGGATGAACCTGAGGCCACACAGTGGAAATTAATGAGCTTCGGCAAGAAAGCACCTGACCCCCTGCCCAGGTACGTACAGGATGTCGTAGGCATGCGTTTCATAACCATTATTGTAACGAACCTTAAACCTTTCCTGAAGAGAATTAACGAACACGGGGTCAAACTGCTGGGTGAGACACCTGTCCCACTCGGATCTTCAGGGAACAGTCATTTTGTACTTGTCTCTGATCCGGATGGAATATTAATCGAGTTGATCGGTCCCCTGGAAGGCGAATAACCCAAGGGAAGTGCCTTGTCTCCGGATGGGAAATATGCATTTGCTACAGCCCTGATGCTGTTTACTATAAGCGTGAGGTGAATTGATATTCTCCCGATCCTACCTTGTATATGGCATAGCCGTCCTCCTCCTTCTGGAAATTGACTTCCGGCATATGTTTGGGTTTTTTATTGCTCTCTTTTACCCTGCTGGCATTAACCGCTGGAACATGAACAGTAGCAGTGCAACCTGCAGGCACCGTGATATCCATGATGAACTTCCTGCCTTCTTTCTTCCAGTCGATAGATGCCCTGCCATAGGAAGTTCTGTTAGCATATGATGCAGATGTAATATCAGTGGCAGGCTGCGGTTTGAAAATAATATGACGGTACCCGGGGATTTCAGGATCGGGATTCAGCCCGGCCAGGACCTGGTAAAACCAGGTAATGCCCCCTCCGAACATCGGGTGATTTCGAGATCCTCCTCCATCCCAGCGCTCCCAGGTAGTAGTGGCACCCTGTTCTATCCACCAGCCATAACCCGGCTCACTCTTTTTGTTCATGGCCCCGTACGCAAGTTCGTGAAGGCCATGTGCCGAAAGCACCTCGAAGAAAAACTGGGTCCCGAAAATCCCGGTATCCAGGTGCCCATCATTTTTTTCGATGTCAGTTTTAAGTGCCTTTACAACCTTTTCATACTCTCCTTCAGGAACACCCATTTTCAATGCAAAAATATTACCTCCTGCGGGACCGTATGTACCATTACTTTCGTCATAAAACCTTTGCAGAAAGGCCTGTCTGGTCTTCTCCGCCAGGTTATCATATTCCATGGCTTCTGCTTCATGACCCAGGGCCCTTGCGGAATTTGCCGTCAGATCGGCACAACGCCACAGGTAGAAGGTATGCACCATCTCGTCAGGCGGAAGCTCCCCCGGTGCACACCAGTCCCCCAGGTTCATCCACCTGTTCGGATTTTCTTTTTCCGGAGCCTGTGAGAACATAATCCCGTTGTCATCTGTCCATGTAAGCATATACTTTAAATATCCTTTCATACCCTCGTAATTCTCCCGCAACATATCCAGATCACCATACTGGATATAAAATTCCCATGGCATAATGACCAGGGCTGCCCCCCATGCCACACCTCCTCCACAGCCTGGCTGCCATGGAGCACCGTTGGGCACATAACCGTTATCAGGGTTCTGGGCACCGAGCATATCCCGTATCCACTTGGTATAGAACGACCTGGCATCGAAATTACGCAGAACCGTCACGCAGGCAACCTGCCCGTCCCCCGTATAGGGAGAGCGTTCCCGGTGCGGACAGTCGCTGGCGATACCTCCATGCATATTATCTGTCTGGCTGCGGTGCCATATCTTCTGGATCTTGTTGAACAAGGGGTTTGAGCATTCAAAATGCCCGGTGGTTTCTACATCGGAATATACTGCCTCGGCCACCAGTTGTTCCGCTGTCATCTCCCCGGGCCAGTTGCTGATCTCCACCTCGCGGAAAACAAACCAGGTAAAGCGGGCCGCATAGTCTTCCAGGCCATTACCCTTCATGGTGTATGAATTCTGTCCAACAGAGGATTCACAAATATATTTGATATCAATCCGTCGGCCTGGCTCGCCTTTCACTTTCTGCAACCTGACCCAGCCTGAAATTTCTTCTCCGAAATCCACTCTGAAATGTCCCTCACTCAGTTTCTCAATCTTTTGTGGTGAGAGCTTCTCCATGACACGGTCAACAGGAGACATATGGGCTTTCAGCTTTCCTTCCGGTGCCTTCCTGTCCACTGCATTTTCCCAGCCTGAAGCATTGAAACCCGGGGCGCTCCAGCCCTCTTGTTCCAGGCGGGCATCGTAATGCTCTCCGTCATATACCATATCCATTATAATTGGGCCCTTTGAAACCTTCCAGCTCTGATCGCTTGAAATCACCTCTTCCCTTCCGTCTGTATATACTACATGAAGCTGCCCAAAAAACCGCGGGGTCCCATATCCCTGGCACCAGTAATTGGCCGGGTTGTAAAATCCATTGCCTAGAATTGTCCCTATCACATTTTCACCCTGCTCCAGCAGGTCCTTGACATCGTAAGCCAAATACATGACTCGGTACTCCCTGAAATTGTCCTGGATCATAGCCCCGATTGTTCCCAGGTCATCCCGTTCCCCATAAAGGGTAACGTTTGGCACTAAAACATCCTCACTCACCTTCTTCCCATTCATATACAATTCAAAAAATCCAAGGCCCGTAACATAAGCCCTTGCCGAAGCAATATCTCCTGAAATCTTAAATGTCTTTCTCAGCATGGGTGACGGGGGTGGTATTTTACCGGGTTCCAGTGTTGGTTCTATACTCGACCCAGGTATTCTCCTGGGTGAGGATGGCCTGGGTATGGCTGCCTCACCCTGCCAGGGTGCCCCTATCCACCCCGCCTGCCAGTCCCCGGAATTCAGCAATCCCATACTCCAGAAAGCCGGTTTGCTCCATGCTGACACCTTCCCGTCACGGTCCCAAACCCTTACCTGCCACCAGCAGTCCTGTCGTGAAATCAAAGTTTTTCCGGCATACCTGACCTGCGTAGACGGATCCGATTCAACCTTGCCACTGTTCCATAACTCAGCCTGTCCATCTGCTAATTTTTCCGGTTCCGAAGCAACACGGATCTCCCAGGCAGCCTGATACTGTCCTCTCTCTCCTGTCTCAGCGATATTGATCCAGCTGAGGCGTGGATGAAGTATATCCACGGCAAGAGGATTATTCAGATATTCGCAACGCAGGTCGGTTGGACTCAATCCTGCCATTGCATCAAAGAACAGGAAGCAGAATACGACGGGTAAAGCTTTTGTAAATTTCATAGTATGACTGGTAAATTTATTTTTCCACAATTTCCCGGATTTCCAATAGTACCAACTGACGTCCCTGGTCCCCTACCGGGCAGTCGATGACTACCTTGGTGCCATCGGGTGAGAACCGCGGATGTGTGTCACAGCGCCATTCCCCTTTGTAGTCTGGATCCAGGTAAAAATCACCGACTGGGATACGTTTCCCCGTCGGGACATGATACAGGTAAACATGCTGCATCCTTTCCTTATCGGGATAGGTATCGTTCAGTATCCATTCATTCCCAGGCAGATAGGTATTATGCCCGTTCCTGGTCATGATCCCCTCACCAATCTGTACAGCAGTATCTGAACCGTCATCTTTGAAAAGGAAGAATCCGTCCTGCCCCCTGTGCCTGGTCCACATGGCCAGGTGTTCCGGATCCATCCAGATAAAATGGGATGTGTATCCCGATCCATCAACGATCCTTATATTATTCCCATCAAGGTCTGAAGAATACATCAGCGTTCCGAATCCGCCAACCCTTCCTTTGGAGGGTGAGCTCCACCTGTGCAAAAAGACAAATCTTGAACCATCCGTATTAAACAGCAGGTGGTTAAACCAGTTCTTGTTTGTATAAAAATCCTTGAAAGTTGGATCATCACTCTCTTTCAGGGGCATACTGTTCATGTCGGCGATGGATATGATCAGTTCCTTCTCACCGGTTACGAGATCACATCTGTATATCCCCGCATTTTCAGGAGCAAGGACCTCCCTGTTCAGGTCCGGGATGCCGGCATAGCCATAACCGGGCCTCAAATCGTTGATTCTTTCAAAATCTACTGAGAGTGCGGTTCTGCCATCCGGACTCAGGGTGTATATGGGAAATGGCAGGGTTTTTTGCTCATTGGTCAGGATGTCCTTGATGTGGCTGACAAACTGATCCCCCTGCCTGTCATTCCAGATTACTTTTGAAGCTGACCCCGGGATAAACTGCAGCATGCATCCCTGCTGCCAGCCCCAGGCCACGGAAGTTCCCAGTTCGGTCCACCGATTTTCCTTTTCCAGGTCTATCATACCTACCCGTATGGTATCGTCAGGCTTCGGGGATCGCCCCTCAAAGTCCACCTGTGCAGTTAATACATACCTGCCCGAAGGGTCAAACTGGAGTTTGTCATAATACCCGAACCAATGGTGTTTTGGTCCACTCGTTAAAACCTTCGTCGGGACATGCAAAACTGATCCCGGGATCTTATGCAATTCCTTTTCTGATCCTGGTTTGCATGAAGAAAATATAAGGCAAACTGCCAGCACAGCAGGAACGAAAACACTTTTCATAGACTTCAAGTTGTAGAACATATTTAATTTGTAAAGTACGAAAAAATTGATCATTGTGAATGATTAAGGACTTGAGAAGTATTCGGACATCGGGAATTTGATGTATCTTTAATGAAGTGCAATTGAGATATTTACTATGAATTAGAATACAGTTAATGGGTAGATTTTATTTATTTTTGAGATTTTGACCAGGAAAGCCAAGAATGCATACTGATATGTTCCATGAATAATTATATGGCGGGGGGAAAAATACCGGATCTGGCAGAATGGGTAGAAAAATATACCTCTGATTTGTATGCATGGGCACTTCATAAAATTTCCGATGAAGAGCTTGCTAAGGACCTGGTGCAGGATACATTTATGGCAGCGGCAGAAAAACAATCTTCTTTCAAGGGGGAAAGTTCTCCTAAGACCTATTTGTTTTCCATACTCAATCATAAAATCATTGATCACTACCGGAAAAAAGTCCATAAACCGGTTAACCTGGAGAGTCCTGTCTTATCAAGGTTTTTTAGCGAAGACGGGGAATGGCACGATAATAAACGGCCCCGTGAGTGGCATGAAGATGAAGGCAACCTGCTGGATGATGATGATTTCCAAATAGTATTAAATGATTGCATTAATGACCTCCCCGATAAATGGAATGCCTGTGTAACATCGAAATACCTGATGGATAAAAAAACTGAAGAAATTTGTCAGGATCTGGAGATATCAACTACTAATTACTGGCAGATGATGCACAGGGCTAAATTACAGCTCAGGGAATGCATTGATGAATACTGGTTCAATAAATAATTAGATGGTGAAACGGATCATGCACATATTATTTCTTTCCTGCCTGAGAGCAACTGAGCTGATCGAGAAAAAACTCCATTTCAGTATTTCGCGAAGGGAAAAGTACCAGTTGAAAATGCACAAAATGATGTGCAATGCATGCCGCCAGTATGAAAATCATTCATATTTTATTGACAAAAATCTCAAACACCATCATTATATCAAGCCCAAAGAAGTGGATGTTGAAGGGCTAAAGAAGCTGATCAACGAAAAACTCCCCAATTAATTTACCTGCCTTATTCAGACCTTATCAGGCTGGACCAACCATTCAATTTCCGGATAAATAATCAAATCTGTCAGGAATTACTATTTCTTCGACTGTTAGGCTTAAAAATGAACATGAAGAAAAGTAGTGCTATATTGATATTATTGATCATACTTTCCAAAATGTATGGTCAACATACCCCGGTAATTCAGGCAGGCTCTGAACAATTTAAGGAATTGACAGCTCAAAATAATGGTATCCTGCTTGATGTCAGAACCAAATCGGAGTTTAAGAATGGTCATATCCCGGAAGCCGGAAACCTGAATTATTATGCGTTTGATTTCCGTAAACGGCTCTTGCTGCTACCGAGAAACCAACCCATATATCTATACTGCAACACCGGATACAGAAGCGAGAAAGCTGCAGAGATTTTAATTGGAAACGGGTATACGGATGTGTATAATCTTCAGCATGGCATAATGGAATGGGAGTTGATAAACCTGCCGGTTATCGTGGAACCTGATGCCCGTCCGGATACCGATAATAAAATGACCCCTGAACAATACCATGAAATCCTCTCATCAGGATCGCCGGTTTTTTTTGATTTCTATGCTCCCTGGTGTGGCCCGTGCAGGAAAATGATGCCCATGATTGACAGTCTTATGGTGGAATATCATCCGGAGATCCAGATGCATAAAGTCAACGTGGATGCAAGTAAAAAGCTTGTTAAGGAACTGAAGCTGGTGGGGGTTCCTTATCTGGTATTGTTGAACGGAAGAGAAATATCGTTTTCAAAAAACGGATCCATTACACGGAATGAGCTGACTTCCCTGTTCGACCAGGCCATTATAAACCATAAGAAATCATCGGTTCTTACAATTAATTAAATAAGATTTTTGGATGTTTTTGTCAGGAATAGGATTTCAATCCGACTCTTCATGCATAAATCAATAATTCGTTCAATACAAAAACCGAATACAATGAAAAAGAAAAAACTAATAAGACTAGTGGCCGGTGTCGCAATTATCGGAACCCTGATCGGAGGTGGCTCTGCAACTTTTATGTTCTTCAGACCACACAGGGATATACAGGCGGCTAAAACCGATTATTCTTTAACAAACTCAGAAATTGTTACAGAATACCTGAAAGACAGCCAGGCAGCCGACAATAAATACCTGGCAGCCGATGGGGATTCCAAAATACTTGAGGTCACTGGGACCTTAAATAAGATCTCGGAAAATTATAATGACCAGAAAGTTATTCTACTGAAGGAGGAAGGAGATCATGCCGGAGTCAGTGCAACATTCACCACCGAGACAAATCATAAGGTTTCGGATCTTAAAATCGGAGAAACGGTTACCGTTAAGGGAGTGATCCGTTCAGGAGCCGCATTTGACGAAGACC